>NZ_JBFULH010000024.1:0-28703 GCF_056400445.1 Pseudomonas sp. P5_B2
GGCACATCCAACAGCCAGGCACCGGTCTGATACGTGCAGAAAAATACGGCTGGCATGGTGATCGGGTTGGTCAGCCAGACCAGACTCACCGCGATCGGCATATTGCCTCGCACAATGATGGAAAGCACGGCGGCCAGCAGCATTTGCATCGGAATCGGCAAAAACGCGGCGAACAGGCCGACTGCCATCGCCCGGGCCACAGAGTGGCGGTTGAGATGCCAGAGGTTGGGGTCATGCAGCAACGTGCCGAGAAAGCGTAAGGATTTGTGTTCCTTGATGCTGGTCGGGTCTGGCATGTAGCGTTTGAACAAGCGCCGGGGCATATGGCTTCTCGGTCGGTTAAGGCGGCAAGTATGTCTGGATTCTTCGAACCACCCATTCAGACTTTGTGACAATTATTAACGGCGTCTGTGCATTTAGCCGGCTAAGCCTAAGCCAAGGTGGGAATTCTTCAGGATGAGTGTATGCGCACAGGGACGTTGGCGCTGGCGTTGGGTTTGTTGACCCTGCGTTTTTTGCCGGTTTTACCGCCGGTCGGTTTATGGCTGTTACTGCCGACAGTGGGTTTGATGGTGTTGCCGTTTCGGACGTATCCGTTGGCGTTTTTCCTGTTTGGCTTCAGTTGGGCGTGCGCGAATGCGCAGTGGGCGCTGGATGATCGCCTGCCACTGAAGCTAGATGGCGAAACCCGCTGGATAGAAGGGCGGGTGACAGGGTTACCGCAGAATGCCGACGGCGTAGTGCGTTTCGAGCTGATGGACAGCCAATCACGCCGAACGAAGCTACCCAGGCGTTTGCGGCTGGCTTGGTACGACGGACCGCCCGTCAACAGTGGCGAGCGCTGGCGACTGGCGGTCAAATTGAAGCGGCCGTCCGGGCTGCTCAATCCCCATGCCTTCGATTACGACGCCTGGCTGCTTGCGCAACACATCGGCGCGACCGGCACGGTCAAGGCGGGTGAGCGAATCACCGAAGCCCGAGGGGCCTGGCGCGACGGCATCCGCCAGCGTTTACAAGCGGTCGATGCCCAGGGCCGCACCGCTGCGTTGACGGCGCTGGTATTGGGCGATGGCGCCGGGCTGAGTCGTGAAGAGTGGCAAGTACTGCAAGACACCGGCACCGTGCACCTGTTGGTGATTTCCGGGCAGCACATCGGATTGTTGGCGGGATTGGTCTACATGCTGATCGCCGGGCTGGCACGTTTTGGCCTGTGGCCAGGATATTTGCCCTGGCTACCCTGGGCCTGCGGGCTGGCGTTTTTGGCAGCGCTGGCTTACGGGCTGTTGGCCGGCTTCGATGTTCCGGTGCAACGCGCTTGCGTGATGATTGGTCTGGTGCTGTTGTGGCGGCTGCGCTTTCGTCACCTCGGCGCCTGGTGGCCGCTGTTGCTGGCGCTCAATGGTGTGTTGCTGCTGGATCCGTTGGTCAGTCTGCAACCGGGCTTCTGGTTGTCCTTCGCCGCCGTGGCCGTGTTGATCTTTACCTTTGGCGGGCGGTTGGGCGCTTGGCGATGGTGGCAAACCTGGACCCGGGCTCAATGGCTGATCGCAATCGGACTCGGCCCATTGCTGCTGGTGCTCGGCTTGCCGATCAGTATCAGCGGGCCGGTGGTCAATTTGCTGGCGGTACCCTGGATCAGTCTAGTGGTGTTGCCACCGGCCTTGCTCGGGACATTGTTGTTGCCCGTGCCTTTTGCGGGCGAAGGGTTGCTATGGCTGGCAGGCGGTTTGATCGACGGGCTGTTCGAGGCGCTGACATTGATGGCCGGGAAATTGCCCGCATGGGTACCAGTGGCAGTGCCGTTGTGGTGTTGGGGACTCGGTATTTCAGGGGCCTTTCTACTCTTGCTGCCGCGCGGTGTGCCGCTGCGCCCTTTAGGGTGGCCGTTGTTGCTGTTGCTGGTTTTTCCGCCTCGGCCGTTGTTGTCCGAAGGCATGGCCGATGTCTGGCAATTAGACGTCGGCCAAGGGTTGGCTATCCTCGTGCGTACCCGTCATCACACACTGTTGTATGACGCCGGACCGCGTTTCGGCGATCTCGACCTCGGTGAACGGGTGGTGCTGCCGTCATTGCGCAAACTCGGGGTCAGGGAGCTCGACCTGATGCTAATCAGCCACGCCGATGCCGATCAYGCCGGCGGTGCGCGAGCAGTGGCCAATGGCTTGCCGGTCAAGCGGGTACTCAGTGGCGATCCCGAGGGTTTGCCTGTCGAACTGCAAGCCCAAGGGTGTGAAAGTGGGCGGCAATGGAACTGGGACGGTGTGAATTTCCAACTGTGGCAATGGGCGTCAGCCCATGACAGCAATCAGAAGTCCTGCGTCTTGCAAATAGAGGCCAGTGGCGAGCGTCTGTTGCTGACGGGTGATATCGACACAGCTGCCGAAAGTGCCTTGCTGGAGAGTCCTCTGGCGGTGACCACCGATTGGTTGCAGTCTCCGCATCACGGCAGCCGCAGTTCCTCGTCGATGGCCCTGTTGCGCATGTTGCAACCCAAGGCGGTATTGATTTCCCGTGGGCAGGGCAATTCTTTTGGCCATCCGCACCCCACGGTCGTGGCGCGCTATCAGAAACGCGGCATGGCGATTTACGATAGCGCCGAACAAGGGGCCATTCATCTGCAATTGGGGCGTTTCAAGCCACCGTGGACAATGCGTCTGGATCGGCGTTTCTGGCGCGATCCGCCGCCTGTCAATAAATAACCGAGAGTTATTAAAGCCTGACCGGAAGCGACATCACGGTCTTCGGTGCGCTCACCCCCTATGTTAGAGTGGCGCACTTTTTCGAGGGGACGTCACTGTGTGGGAATTGGTCAAATCCGGCGGTTGGATGATGCTGCCGATCATTTTGAGTTCCATCGCGGCCATGGCGATTGTCGCCGAGCGTCTCTGGACCCTGCGAAGCAGCCGTGTGACCCCAGAGCATCTGCTCGGGCAGGTCTGGGTGTGGATCAAGGACAAGCAACTGAATAAAGAAAAACTCAAGGAACTGCGCGCCAACTCACCGCTGGGCGAGATTCTCGCGGCGGGCCTGGCCAATTCCAAACATGGTCGCGAGATCATGAAAGAGTGCATTGAAGAAGCTGCTGCGCGGGTGATTCACGAGCTCGAACGCTACATCAATGCCTTGGGCACCATCGCCGCCATGGCCCCATTGCTGGGCTTGTTGGGGACCGTGTTGGGCATGATCGATATTTTCAGCGCATTCATGGGGACTGGCATGGGCACTAACGCTGCGGTGCTGGCCGGTGGTATCTCCAAGGCTCTGATCACTACGGCTGCGGGCCTGATGGTCGGCATCCCGGCCGTATTCTTCCACCGTTTCCTGCAACGCCGCATCGATGAGTTGGTGGTGGGCATGGAGCAGGAAGCGATCAAGCTGGTCGAAGTGGTGCAAGGTGACCGTGATGTGGACCTGACCGAGGGCAGAGCGTGAAATTCCGCCGCAAGCCGCGGGAGACGGTAGACATCAACCTCGCGTCGCTGATCGACGTGGTGTTTATCCTGCTGCTGTTTTTCGTTGTCACGACCACGTTTACCCGTGAAACCCAGTTGCGAGTCGAACTGCCGGAAGCGGTCAGCGGCGCTCCGACTGAAGATCAACAGGTCAAGCAACTGGACATCGGCATCAACGCCGAAGGCGTGTTCTCACTGAACAATCGGGTACTGCCCAAAAGCGACCTGGCGACAGTGATGGAAGCGCTGCAAAAAGAATCCAACGGCGACACCAGCCTGCCGCTGTCCATCAGCGCAGACGGCAAGACTCAACATCAGTCCGTCATCACTGCCATGGACGCCGCCGGCAAGCTCGGTTTCAGCCATTTGCGCATGACTACCGTCGAGGCGGCGCCGCCCGCACCCTGATGGCCATGTCTGATCGCTTGCTCGCCGCGTGGTACGAAGGTCATCCGGCCCTGAAGCTGTTGCAGCCACTGGAGTGGTTGTATCGGCGCGTGGTCATGAACAAGCGCAAGCGATTCCTCGCCGGTGAGGGCGAGATCTATCAGCCACCCGTGCCATTGATCGTGGTCGGCAATATCACAGTAGGTGGCACCGGCAAGACGCCGCTGATTCTGTGGATGATCGAGCATTGCCAGCGCAGCGGGTTGCGGGTGGGCGTGGTCAGTCGCGGCTACGGCGCCAAACCGCCGCATCTGCCGTGGCGCGTTGAAGCGGATCAAGGCGCGGATATAGCGGGCGACGAACCGCTGCTGATCGTCCAGCGCACCGGCGTGCCGTTGATGATTGACCCGGACCGCAGCAGCGCGGTCAAGGCACTGCTGGCGAGCGAGCCGCTGGACCTGATTCTTTCTGACGACGGCATGCAGCATTACCGCATGGCGCGCGATCTGGAACTGGTACTGATCGATGCAGCTCGAGGCCTTGGCAACCAGCGTTGCCTGCCTGCCGGACCGTTGCGCGAACCGGTCGAGCGCCTGCAAAGCGTCGACGCGGTGCTCTACAACGGCGCCGCGGATGATCGCGATAGCGGATTTGCCTTCCAGCTGCAACCCACCGCCCTGATCAATTTGCAAAGCGGTGAACGGCGTTCCCTCGACCACTTTCCCACGGGCCAGGCGCTGCACGCGGTGGCCGGGATCGGTAATCCGCAGCGTTTCTTCACAACCCTCGAAACGTTACACTGGCGGCCAGTCCCGCATGCGTTTGCCGACCACGCCGAATACAGCGTGCAAGCCTTGAATTTCACACCGTCATTGCCGTTGGTGATGACTGAAAAGGACGCGGTGAAGTGCCGTGCCTTCGCCGCCGCCGATTGGTGGTACCTGGCGGTCGATGCTGTGCCATCACCGGCTTTCGTGGCCTGGTTCGATACGCAGCTGATGCGCCTGTTGCCGGATCGTCTTTTGCCTTAACTCCGTTTTTACCCAGGGAATGCTCATGGACACCAAATTGCTCGACATCCTCGCTTGCCCGGTCTGCAAAGGCCCTCTCAAGCTCAGCGCCGACAAGACCGAGCTGATCAGCAAGGGCGCAGGCCTCGCGTACCCGATCCGCGATGGCATCCCGGTCATGCTCGAAACCGAAGCGCGCACCCTGACCACCGACGAGCGTCTCGATAAATGACCACAGCCTTTACCGTTGTCATTCCATCGCGTTTCGCCTCCACCCGCTTGCCGGGCAAACCACTGCTGTTGATCGCCGGCAAGCCGATGATCCAGCACGTCTGGGAACAGGCGAGCAAAAGCAGCGCACAGCGCGTGGTGGTTGCCACTGACGATGCGCGCATTGTCGAGGCTTGCAACGGGTTCGGTGCTGAAGTCGTGATGACCCGCGAAGACCACAATTCCGGCACCGACCGCCTGGCCGAAGTGGCCGCGAAACTCGGCTTGGCGCCAGACGCCATCGTGGTCAACGTCCAGGGTGACGAACCGTTGATCCCGCCAAGCGTGATCGATCAGGTTGCAGCCAACCTAGCTGCCCACACCGACGCGCGCATGGCCACGCTGGCCGAGCCCATCGAAGATGTGGAAACCTTGTTCAACCCTAACGTGGTCAAGGTCGTCAGCGACCTCAATGGCCTGGCGCTGACCTTCAGTCGCGCGACATTGCCGTGGGCGCGGGATGCGTTCGCCAAAAGTCGTGAGCAATTGCCGGAAGGCGTGCCGTATCGTCGCCACATCGGCATCTATGCCTACCGCGCCGGTTTCCTGCATGACTTCGTCAGCTGGGGCCCGTGCTGGCTGGAAAACACTGAATCCCTGGAACAACTGCGTGCCCTGTGGCATGGCGTGCGGATTCACGTGGCCGATGCGTTGATCGCGCCGCCCACCGGTGTCGACACCGTTGAAGACCTAGAGCGCGTTCGTCGCCTGCTGGAAGCCTGATGCGCGTTCTATTCGTTTGCCTGGGCAACATCTGCCGCTCTCCAACGGCCGAAGGCGTGTTGCGGCACAAACTGCGCGAAGCGGGGCTGGCGGATCAGATTGAGGTCGCCTCCGCCGGCACCGGTGAGTGGCACGTCGGCAAGGCGCCGGACAAACGCAGCCAGGCCGCGGCCAAGTTGCGCGGTTACGACCTGTCCGCCCAGCGCGCCCAGCAAGTCACCCGCGCCGATTTCGCCACTTACGACTTGATCCTGGCAATGGACAACAGCAACCTGCGCCACCTCCAAGCCTTGCAACCAGCCAAGGGTAAAGCCGAGCTGGATTTGTTCCTGCGTCGCTTCCAGTCGGAACTCGATGAAGTGCCGGACCCGTACTACGACGGTGATCAGGGCTTCGAACAGGTGCTGGACCTGATCGAGCGCGCCAGTGATTTGCTGGTGATCGAATTGAAGGAACGGTTATGAGTTTTCAGGTTCGATCACAGGTTTCACTCAAACCGTTCAACAGCTTCGGGGTCGATGTTCAGGCTCGCCTGTTCGCCGAGGCCCACAGCGATGCCGACGTGCGTGAAGCCCTGGCCTACGCCGCGCAACATGACGTTCCGTTATTGGTGATCGGCGGAGGCAGCAATCTGCTGCTGACGGCTGACATCCAGTCGCTGGTACTGCGCATGGCCACACGCGGGATTCGCATCCTCAGTGATGACGGCAGCAAAGTCGTGATCGAAGCCGAGGCTGGCGAGCCTTGGCATCCGTTCGTGCAGCACACCCTGGCGCAGGGCTTGTCCGGCCTGGAAAACCTCAGCCTGATCCCCGGCACTGTCGGTGCGGCACCGATGCAGAATATCGGCGCGTATGGGGTAGAGATCAAGGACGTGTTCGCCGGCCTGACTGCGCTGGATCGCCGGACCGGTGAACTGCGGGATTTCACCCTGCTAGAGTGCAACTTCGCTTACCGCGACAGCCTGTTCAAGCAGGAGCCGGGACGCTGGTTGATTCTGCGTGTTCGTTTCACCCTCGACCGCGCCGCGCATTTGCATCTGGAATACGGCCCGGTGCGTCAGCGCCTGACCGAGCAAGGCATCGAGCAGCCGACGGCCACGGATGTCAGCCAGGCGATTTGCAGCATCCGTAATGAAAAACTCCCGGACCCGGCTGTACTGGGCAATGCCGGTAGCTTCTTCAAAAACCCGTTAGTGCCCGCGGCGCTGGTTGCACAGCTGAAGGGCGAATACCCGGATCTGGTGGCTTATGCGCAACCTGATGGGCAAATGAAGCTGGCCGCGGGCTGGTTGATCGAGCAGGCAGGCTGGAAAGGTTTCCGCGACGCCGACGCTGGCGTGCACACGTTGCAGGCGCTGGTGCTGGTCAACTACGGCAGCGCGACCGGCCTGCAATTGCTCCATCTGGCGCAGCGTATTCAGAAAGACATTTCGGAACGTTTCCATGTCGACCTGGAAATGGAGCCCAATCAGTATTGAAGCTACGCTTTCAAGACTGGTCTCAAGAGCCCTGCACACCTTCTCCTGTGCAGGGCTTTTTTGTTAATACTGGGTTAACTTAGCCACCTAACGATGCAAGCATTTGCTCCACTAAAGGCCCGGTGCAGACCTTCCCGTCGCATAAGAGAGCCTCATTAGCCTGAGTTGATCTGCGTGTCACCAACCAAGATCCCACGGCAGATTGCTCGACCCCATAACTCAAGAACTATGCGGGCGTGCCCATGATTACCCTGAAACTCAACGGTCAAGACCATTCACTCGACGTCACCGAGGACATGCCGCTGCTCTGGGCCATCCGCGACGTGGCCGGTTACAACGGCACCAAATTTGGCTGCGGCATGGGCCTGTGCGGCGCTTGCACGATTCACATCAACGGAGCGCCTGCGCGCAGTTGCATCACGCCGATTGGCTCGGTGGTCGGACAGAACGTCACCACCATTGAGAACTTGCACACTGACCCGGTCGGGCAGGTGGTCCAGCAAGCATGGCTCGATACCGCCGTGGCGCAATGCGGTTTCTGCCAGGGCGGGCAGATCATGTCGGCGACAGCGCTGCTCAAAACCAATCCGAACCCCACCGACGCGCAAATTGAAGAGGCGATGGTCGGCAACATTTGCCGCTGCGGGACTTACAATCGCATCAAAACCGCCATCCGTCAGGCCTCCACTCACTTGAAGGAGGCCAAGGCATGAGCCAGTTACCCAATGATTTTGCCCTGAGCAATCTCAGCAACCTGAGCCGACGCGGTTTCCTCAAAGGTGTCGGCGCTACCAGTGCATTGGTGCTGGTAGCCAGTTGGGGCTGGCAGGACGTTTTCGCCGAAGAGACCTCGAAGAAGTTCGGCGCCGACGGCATGCCCCACGGTGCGATTGATGATCCCAAGGTGTACGTCAGCATCGCCACCGATGGCACGGTGACCGTGGTCTGCAACCGTTCAGAAATGGGCCAGGGCGTGCGCACCAGCCTGACGATGGTGGTGGCCGATGAACTGGACGCCGACTGTGCGAGGGTGAAAGTGCAACAGGCGCCGGGCGACGAAGTGCGTTTCGGCAACCAGGACACTGACGGTTCGCGCAGCATGCGTCACTGGTTCGAACCGATGCGCCGGTGCGGTGCCGCTGCTCGAACCATGCTGGAGCAGGCGGCCGCCAACCAATGGAAAGTGCCACTTGGCGAGTGCCATGCGCAACTGCACAAAGTCATCCATACACCGACCGGTCGCGAGTTGGGCTACGGCGAACTGGCCGTGGCGGCCGGTGCGCTGGCGGTTCCCGCTCGCGACAGCGTACGGCTCAAGGATCCATCGCAGTTTCTGTACATCGGCAAGGAAGGCACCAAGGCCATCGATGGAGCAGACATCGTCAACGGCCGCGCCGTTTACGGGGCTGACGTGCATTTCGATGGCATGCTCTACGCCACTATTGCGCGTCCGGCGGTGTACGGTGGCAAGGTCAAAACCTTCGATGCCAGCGCCGCGATGAAAGTCCCGGGCGTGATTAAGGTGTTGCAGATCGGCGCCAGTCCGGTGCCGTCGGAATTCCAACCCTTGGGTGGCGTGGCCGTGGTGGCCAAGAACACCTGGGCAGCAATCAAGGGCCGCGATGCGCTGAAGATCGAGTGGGATGACGGCCCGAACGCCAGCTATGACTCGATTGCCTATCGCAAGGAGTTGGAAGCTGCGTCCCTCAAGCCTGGCAAAGTGGTGCGCAATACCGGCAACCTCGAGGAGGCCATGGACAGCGCCGACACCGTCCTCGAAGCGTCCTATTACCTGCCGCACCTGGCGCAGGCACCCATGGAGCCGATGGTCGCCATTGCCCGCTTCAAGGACGGTGTCTGCGAAGCCTGGGGGCCGAGTCAGGCGCCGCAAGTGACCCGAACTAGGATTGGCGAGCGCCTCGGCATCCCGTTCGTCAACGTCACGTTCAACGTCACCTTGCTCGGTGGCGGTTTCGGTCGAAAATCCAAGCCTGACTTCATCATTGAAGCGGCGATCCTCGCCAAAGAGTTCCCAGGCAAGGCGGTCCGGGTGCAATGGACCCGTGAAGACGACATCCACTGTTCCTATTTCCACACCGTGTCGGCCGAGTACCTCAAAGCCGGCTTGAACAAGGACGGCCTGCCGTCCGCCTGGCTGCACCGCACCGTGGCGCCAAGCATCACCGCGCTGTTTGCGCCGGGCATGAACCATGAAGCGGCGTTTGAGTTGGGCATGGGGTTCACCAACATGGCCTACGCGATTCCCAACGTGCGCCTGGAAAACCCGGAGGCGACGGCTCATACCCGCGTCGGCTGGTATCGCTCGGTGTCGAACATCCCGCATGGCTTTGCGATACAAAGTTTTGTCGATGAACTGGCGCACAAGGCCGGGCAGGATCCGCTCAAGTACCAGATCAAATTGCTTGGTCCGGACCGTCAGATCGATCCGCGCACGTTGAGTGACGAGTGGAACTACGGCGAATCCCCCGAGCGTTATCCGATTGATACTGCACGGCTGCGCACCGTATTGGAAACCGCCGCCAAAGCCGCCGGCTGGGGGCGCGAGCTGCCAAAAGGCCGAGGCTTGGGGCTGGCGGTGCAATATAGCTTCGTCACTTATGTGGCGGCGGTGATCGAAGTAGAAGTCAAAGACGATGGCACTCTGATCGTGCACAAGGCTGACATCGCCGTGGATTGCGGGCCGCAGATCAACCCCGAGCGCATTCGCTCGCAGTTCGAGGGCGCCTGCGTCATGGGGCTCGGCAATGCGGTGCTGGGGGAGATCAGCTTCAAGGACGGCAAGGTCCAGCAGGACAACTTCCACATGTACGAAGTGGCACGCATGTCCTTGGCGCCCAAGGAAGTCGCCGTTCATCTGGTCACCCCACCAGGCGTTGTGCCATTGGGCGGTGTCGGTGAACCGGGCGTGCCGCCGATTGCGCCAGCCCTGTGCAACGCGATCTTCGCCGCCACCGGCAAACGTATCCGCAGCCTGCCGGTTCGCTATCAACTGCAAGGTTGGCAGAAGGCACAAGCCTGATGGACAGCGTCGATCTGAATGTCCTGCGCAGCGTGCTTGAATGGCGCCGCGCCGGTCAGCGAGTGGTGCTGTACAGCGTGGTCCAGACCTGGGGCACCGCGCCTCGGGCGCCTGGCGCCATGCTGGCCTTGCGAGAAGATGGCGTGGTGATCGGCTCGGTTTCGGGCGGTTGTGTCGAGGATGATCTCATTGCCCGGCTGCACGACGGGCGTATCCCTGCTGACGGGCCGCCCGTGCAATTGATCACCTATGGTGTCACCCGCGAAGAGGCCGCGCGGTTTGGTTTGCCCTGTGGCGGTACGTTGCGGCTGACCGAGGAGCAGGTTGGCGATCCGCATTGGGTTGCCGAGTTGCTTGCACGCTGTGAGGCGCATGAAATTGTCGCTCGCACGCTTGATATTGCCACGGGTGAAGTGCTGTTGCAGTTAGCGAACAAGACTGATGTGCTGAGTTTCGACGGCACCACGCTGCGCGCGATTTATGGTCCGCGGTGGCGCCTGTTATTGATCGGCGCCGGGCAATTGTCCCGTTACGTCGCCGAGATGGCGCGGCTGTTGGATTTCGAAGTGCTGATCTGCGATCCACGCTCCGAGTTCGTTTACGGTTGGGAAGAGCAGCACGGTCGATTTGTCTCGGGCATGCCTGATGAGGCGGTGCTGACCATTCAGGCCGACGAGCGCACGGCCATTGTCGCCCTGACTCACGATCCTCGCCTGGATGACATGGCGCTGCTTACGGCCCTCGACTCCAAGGCTTTTTATGTTGGCGCGCTGGGCTCGCGGGTCAACAGCCTGAAGCGCCGGGCAAACCTCGCCGAGCTAGGCTTGTCACCACAGGCGATCGAGCGTCTGCATGGCCCGATCGGGTTGCACATTGGCAGCCACAGTCCGGCGGAAATCGCTTTGTCACTGATGGCCGAAATTGTCGCGATCAAGAACGGCGTCGAACTGAAGCAAAAGAAACCGTTTCAGGAGGCTATATGAGTGAGTCCATCGGCGTCATTGTGCTGGCGGCGGGGCAGGGCAGTCGTTTTCGTGAGGTGGCGGGGGCTGACAAGGACAAGCTGTTGGCGGATTGCACGGGGCTCGACGGCACTGTGCGTTCGGTGATCGAGCAGGTGTTGGTGAGCGTGCCGACTTCGCTGGATAAACGCGTGCTGGTGACCACTGAGGATCGCCCGCAGGTAATTCGCATGGCTCAGGCCTACGATTTCGAGGTCGTATTGATCGAAACGACGGGCATGGGCGACAGCATTGCGGCTGGCGTGGCGGCGTGTCCGCAGCTCGATGGCTGGTTGATTGTGCTGGGGGATATGCCGTTTATCCTGCCGTCGAGTATTGAACGAGTGGTGGCGGGGATTGCTGAAGACTCCGTCAGTGTGCCGGTGAATGCGGGTGAGTACGGGCATCCGGTCGGGTTCGGTCGCAGTTTTGGGCCGGGGTTGACGGGATTGTCCGGTGATCACGGTGCCAAGCCGTTGTTTGCGCAGGGTAGGGTGGTTGAAGTGGCGGTGGATGATCCCGGGGTGTTGTGGGATGTGGATGTGCCTGAAGCACTGGTCTTCAGGCCAACGTAAATGATCGTTCCCATGCTCTGCGTGGGAACGCAGCCCGGGACGCTCCGCGTCCCAAAGCAGACGCAGAGCGTCCAATCAGGCATTCCCACGCAGAGCGTGGGAACGATCCGCACAGGGGCGCGCGATGATGTTCCGAGACATAAAAAAGCCCCGCCTGGCATTACCAGGCGGGGCTTTTTATTGGCCTAGGGAATTAGACGAGGGGTTTAGGCTCGTGCTCTTTTTCCTGGGCTTGTTCGTGTTGCTCTACAGCTTCCTGAACGGAGCGCGGTGCTTCTTCGATGACCGATTCGGCAGGTGCCGCTTCGACCACTTCAGCTGCAACCGGAGCAGCAGCGGCAGCCTGTTCGGCTTCCTTCTGCAGACGCTCTTCTTCACGCTTGCGACGACGCACTTCACGCGGGTCGTTCGGCGCACGGCCGCTTGGCGTCAAGGCACTGACCGGGGCAGCTTCAACCACAGGAGCAGCCACTTCGGTAACCACTGGAGCCGGCGCTTCAACAACTGGAGCAGGCTCGGCAGCCACAACCACTGGCTCGGAAACCATCGCTTCAGCCACCGGGGCTTCAACGACTGGCGCTGGCGCTTCGACGGCTGGCTCGGCAACCCAGTTGAACGCGGTTTGTTCTTCACGAACTTCGCGGACAGCTTCGGTCACGGTTTCAGTGACGGTTTCGGCAGCAGGTTCGGCAGCAACTACTGGCTCGGCAGCTGGTTCAGCGAAGGTAGCAGGCTCGGCGGCAGCTTCAACAACAGGCTGTGCTTCACGAACCGGAGCCACTTCGATTTCCGGAGCGGCAGTCGCTTCGACCGGAGTCGTTGCTTCAACCACTGGCGCTTCAACCGGAGCAGTTTCCTGAACAGCAGCAGTGGCGCGTTCGGCTTGCTCGTGAGCTTGTGCTTCAGCTGGCGCGCTGATCACGGTGCTGGCAACTGCTGCGGTAACAGCCAGGCCGGCGGCCAGATCAGAAGTGCTTGGCACTTCGTTGCTTTCGCCAGCTTCGTTACCTTCAGATTCTTCCGAACCTTCGATCACGTTGCCGTTTGCATCACGTTGACGCTCGCGACGGTTGCTGCGACGACGCTGGCCACGGGAGCGGCGGCGTGGACGATCGCCTTCGGCGCCTTCCTGACCGTCTTCCTGCAGTTGCTCTTCGTTGGCAGTCAGCTCTTCTTCAGCGACGGCGGCAGCGGGTTGTTCAGCACGTGGCTGACGTTCTTCACGCGGTGGGCGTGGAGCGCGTTCTTCACGTGGCTGGCGAGCCGGACGCTCTTCAGCGGTAGCTGCAGCAACGACTGGGGCGGCAGGGGCGGCATCCAGAGGCTCGCGCAGTTCACGAACCGGGCGCTCTTCACGCTCGCCACGTGGCTTGCGGTCTTCGCGTGGAGCGCGCGGTGCACGTTCTTCACGTGGGGCGCGTGGTGCGCGCTCTTCACGTGGAGCGCGTTCTTCGCGAGCTACGGCTACGGCCGGGGCTTCTTCGCGGGCTTCGCGGGCTTCGCGTGGCTCACGGGGTGCGCGCTCTTCACGCGGTGCACGTTCCTCACGAGGCTTACGTTCTTCATCGCGGCGACCATTACGGTTGCGGCTCTGCTGACGACCGTTGCGACGCTCTTCGTTACGGGCCGGGCGCTCGGTGGTCGCTGGTTTTTCAACCACAACCGGAGCAGCAGGCTCTTCCTTGATTGCAAACAGGCTCACCAGCGACTTCACCAGGCCTTTGAACAGGCTTGGTTCTGGCACGGCAACCGGTGCAACTACGGGGGCGGCAGCGACGACTTCGGTCGGAACCGGAGCGTTGGCACGGGCCGGAGCGGTCTTGACCGCGGCTTCCTGGCGAACCAGGGTGCGGGTCGCGGCAGCTGGCTGGACTTCTTCGACTTCGGCAGCGGCAGCAGCGATTTCGTAGCTGGACTGATTGATGCTGGCTTCCGGGCTGTCATCGCGCAGACGCTGAACTTCGAAGTGCGGCGTTTCGAGGTGATCGTTCGGCAGAATGACGATGCGGGCACGGGTGCGCAGTTCGATCTTGGTGATCGAGTTGCGTTTTTCGTTGAGCAGGAACGCAGCAACCGGGATCGGCACTTGTGCGCGAACTTCGGCGGTGCGGTCTTTCAGGGCTTCTTCTTCGATCAGGCGCAGGATGGCCAGCGACAGCGATTCAACATCGCGGATGATGCCGGTGCCGTTGCAACGCGGGCAAACGATGCCGCTGCTTTCGCCCAGCGATGGACGCAGGCGCTGACGGGACATTTCCAGCAGGCCGAAGCGCGAGATGCGACCGACTTGCACGCGAGCGCGGTCGGCTTCCAGGCATTCGCGGACTTTCTCTTCCACGGCGCGCTGGTTCTTGGCAGGGGTCATGTCGATGAAGTCGATGACGATCAGGCCGCCGATGTCGCGCAAGCGCAACTGACGGGCGATTTCTTCGGCGGCTTCAAGGTTGGTCTGCAGTGCGGTTTCTTCGATGTCGCTGCCTTTGGTGGCGCGCGCCGAGTTGATGTCGATGGACACCAGGGCTTCGGTCGGATCGATAACGATGGAACCGCCGGAAGGCAGTTCAACGACGCGCTGGAAAGCGGTCTCGATCTGGCTTTCGATCTGGAAACGGTTGAACAGCGGAACGCTGTCTTCGTACAGCTTGATCTTGCTGGCGTACTGCGGCATCACCTGACGGATGAAGGTCAGGGCTTCGTCCTGGGCTTCAACGCTGTCGATCAGCACTTCGCCGATGTCCTGGCGCAGGTAATCGCGGATGGCGCGGATGATCACGTTGCTTTCCTGGTAGATCAGGAACGGCGCGGAACGATCCAGCGAAGCTTCTTTGATGGCGGTCCAGAGTTGCAGCAGGTAATCGAGGTCCCACTGCATTTCTTCGCTGCTGCGGCCCAAGCCGGCAGTGCGCACGATCAGACCCATGTCGGCCGGGGCAACCAGACCGTTCAGGGCTTCACGCAGTTCGTTGCGCTCTTCACCTTCGATGCGACGGGAAATACCGCCGGCACGCGGGTTGTTCGGCATCAGGACGAGGTAACGACCGGCCAGGCTGATGAAGGTGGTCAGGGCGGCGCCCTTGTTGCCACGTTCTTCTTTTTCGACCTGAACGATAACTTCCTGGCCTTCGCTCAGGACGTCCTTGATATTGACGCGGCCTTCGGGGGCTTTCTTGAAGTATTCGCGGGAGATTTCTTTGAGGGGCAGGAAGCCGTGGCGCTCGGAGCCGAAATCGACAAAGGCAGCCTCAAGGCTTGGTTCGATGCGAGTAATCCGGCCTTTATAGATGTTGGCCTTCTTCTGCTCGCGTGCACCGGATTCGATGTCCAGGTCGTAGAGGCGTTGGCCATCTACCAGTGCAACACGCAACTCTTCGGGTTGAGTTGCGTTAATCAGCATTCTTTTCATGTAGTACCGTCGGTTTCCGGGCTGCCGGAAACGGCGTTCGGCACACACGACTTCTCACGGTCGGTGTCAGGTGCGTCAGGAGTGGTTGGCCACTCCAGTGTCTAGCGAACCCCGACCAATTGGGCCAGTGTCGCGACGTACGCGTCCTGCTTGCTGTGGCTACTTAAGCACTCAGTCAGGAGGAGGAATCAACCAGCGGCTGTGGACGAGATGAAGCGTCTTGATAAAGCCTAGTGCTACACAGTCCAGCGGTTGTGCATCTCCACCCTACACGTATCCCTGATAATTCGGGTGCTGCCGCGCGCAGAATCCGCAGCGGGTTGGCATTTACCGTGAGCTCCGAAGGGGGAGATCACGCATCATGGCTAATTTAGGCGTTGTTTCCGAAGCGTTCGCCCAGGGTCGTTCGTGGCTGACTGCACTTTGTGAACTGGCCGTGAATATTTGCTCGCAAGGCGAGTGAAAACTCTGCTTTGCGGCATGATTCAGGCCTCATGTCACCTGCGCTCGTTACAGCTGCAAACTCCACCGTTACGTAGCGAAAGCCCCGTAGGACGGCCTCGCGTCCTGGTGAATTGCGTTGGTCAGGGCCGGTTTTTGACCGTTGGTCCGCTGTCCAGGCCGCTTTTGGCGGCGTTCGCGACTATAGCAGCAATGATTAAGTGCTTCAATTCCATAAAAAATTGTTATCATTCGCGCCATGACGACTACAGCCCCTTCGACCCCAGCCGTACAACTGCTGGAGGTCTCGCCGGAATATGCCGGCCAACGTATTGACAACTTCCTTCTCGCTCGGCTTAAAGGCGTGCCCAAGACCCTGATTTACCGCATTTTGCGCAAAGGCGAAGTGCGAGTGAACAAAGGTCGGATCAAGCCCGAATACAAGCTGCAGGCGGGCGATATCGTGCGCGTGCCGCCGGTTCGCGTGCCTGAACGCGACGAGCCGGTGCCGCTAGCCCAAGGCCTGCTTCAGCGCCTCGAAGCCTCGATTGTCTTCGAAGACAAGGCACTGATCGTGATCAACAAGCCTTGCGGCATTGCGGTTCATGGCGGCAGCGGCCTGACTTACGGGGTGATCGAAGCCTTCCGTCAGTTGCGTCCCGATTGCAAGGAACTCGAGCTGGTTCACCGTCTCGACCGTGATACGTCAGGCCTGCTGATGATCGCCAAGAAGCGCAGTATGTTGCGCCACTTGCACACGGCCTTGCGCGGCGATGGCGTCGATAAGCGCTATATGGCGCTGGTCCGCGGTAACTGGGCGGCCTCGATCAAGCAAGTCCGTGCGTCGCTGGGCAAGAGCAATCTGCGTTCTGGCGAGCGCATGGTCGAGGTCGACGAGGAGGAGGGCAAGGAGTCTGTGACCGTGTTCAAGGTCCTGCGCCGCTTCGGCGACTTCGCCACCCTGATCGAGGCCAAGCCGATCACTGGCCGCACTCACCAGATTCGCGTCCATACCCTGCACGCCGGGCATTGCATTGCTGGCGACACCAAGTATGGCGATGAGGGTTTCAGCAAGGAAATCCGCGACCTGGGCGGTAAGCGCCTGTTCCTTCACGCTTACATGCTGACCGTGCCGCTGCCCGRTGGCGGCGAGCTGAAATTGCAGGCGCCCGTGGATGAGATGTGGGCCAAGACCGTGGAGCGTTTGAGTGCGCCACTCTGATTACAAACTGCTGATTTTCGATTGGGACGGCACGTTGGCTGACTCCATTGGTCGGATTGTCGAGGCGATGCATGTCGCGTCCGAGCGCTCCGGATTTCAGCTATGTGATGATTTTGCGGTCAAAGGCATTATCGGCCTGGGTTTGCCAGAGGCGATTCGTACCCTGTATCCCGAGATCGGCGACACCGAATTGGTAGCGTTTCGTCAGCACTATGCGGATCACTATATCGCCTCCGAAGCCGTGCCTTCGCCGCTGTTCGAAGGCGTAGTCGAGTCGATGGAGGCGTTTCGTGCCGAGGGGTATCATTTGGCTGTGGCGACCGGCAAGGCGCGTCGCGGGCTGGATCGGGTGCTGAAGTCGCACGGTTGGGAGGATTATTTCGACATCACCCGCGCCGCCGATGAAACCGCGAGCAAGCCGCATCCGCTGATGCTTGAACAGATTCTCGCCCATTGCGAGGTTCGTCCCGAGCAGGCGCTGATGGTTGGCGATTCGTCCTTCGACCTGCAAATGGCGCGCAATGCCGGCATGGATTCGGTGGCGGTCAGCTACGGCGCGCAATCGATCGAGGCACTGCAGTTGTTCGAGCCGGCACTGGCCATTGATCGTTTTTCAGAATTGCATGCCTGGCTAAGTCAGCGGGCTTAATAGACTTTTGCTGGGGTAGAGTCATGACCGACGAATGGAAAGCGCCCGCCAAGGCGAGCGCAGAGAGCGGTGACGAAAAAAGCTGGAAGCTGTTGGAAAAGACCCTGCTGGCCAGTGTGCAGGAGCAGCGCCGGTCGCGTCGCTGGGGGATTTTCTTCAAGTTGCTGACTTTCGTGTACCTGGTTGTCGCGCTGATCCTGTTTACGCCGCTGATGGACATTGAAAAGAGTGCGACCAGCARCTCCAACTACACGGCATTGATCGATGTGACGGGCATGATCGCCGACAAGGAGCCGGCCAGTGCTGACAACATCGTCGGCAGTCTGCGCGCAGCCTTCGAGGACGAGAAAGTCAAAGGCGTCATCCTGCGCATTAACAGCCCGGGCGGCAGTCCGGTGCAGTCGGGTTACGTCTATGACGAAATCGTCCGTCTGCGCGGCCTGCATCCGGACACCAAGGTGTATGCGGTGATCTCCGATCTGGGCGCTTCCGGTGCTTATTACATTGCCAGTGCGGCGGATCAGATCTACGCCGACAAGGCGAGCCTGGTGGGTTCCATTGGTGTGACGGCAGCTGGCTACGGCTTTGTCGGCACCATGGAGAAGTTGGGTGTCGAGCGTCGCACCTATAACTCGGGTGAGCACAAATCGTTCCTTGATCCGTTCCAGCCGCAGAAGCCTGAGGAGACTCAATTCTGGCAGGGCGTTCTGGACACAACGCACCAGCAGTTCATCAACAGCGTGAAAAAGGGACGTGGCGACCGCCTCAAGGACAAAGAACATCCTGAGTTGTTCTCTGGTCTGGTCTGGAACGGTGAGCAAGCGCTGCCACTCGGTTTGATTGATGGCCTGGGTAGCGCCAGTTCCGTGGCCCGGGACGTAATTGGTGAGAAAGAACTGGTGGATTTCACCGTTCAGGAATCGCCGTTCGATCGCTTCTCGAAAAAGCTGGGCGCCAGCGTGGCGGAGCAGTTGGCGATGTGGATGGGCTTCCACGGTCCATCGATGCGCTGATCCATGGCTGCATAAAAAAACCGGCCTTCGTGGCCGGTTTTTTGCGCTTAGGGGATTTGCACGCCTTCGACCAGCAGCATATCGATCAGGCGGATCAGTGGCAGGCCGATCAGGCTGGTGGCGTCAGGGCCTTCCGTGCTTTGAAACAGGCTCACCCCCAAACCTTCAGCTTTGAAGCTGCCAGCGCAGTCGTAGGGCTGTTCGGCGCGCAGGTAGCGTTCAATGCGTGCCTGGTCGAGTGTGCGCATGTGTACAGTGAACGGCACGCATTCAACCTGGCAGTCGCCGGTCTGGCTGTTGAGTAGCGCCAGGCCGGTGAGGAAGGTTACGCTGGCACCGCTGGAGGCCAGCAGTTGTTCGCGAGCTTTTTCGAAGGTGTGGGGCTTGCCGATAATCCTGTCGCCGAGTACCGCGACCTGGTCGGAGCCGATGATCAGATGGGCGGTATGGTTGCCCGCAAGTGCTTGGGCTTTTTCTTTGGCGAGGCGTTTGACCAGTTCGACGGCCGGCTCGCCCGGTCGATGGCTTTCGTCGATATCCGGCGAGCTGCAGGTGAACGGCAGCTGCAAGCGGGCCAGCAATTTCCGGCGATACACCGAGCTTGAAGCGAGTAATAATGGCAGCATGCGCAACTCCAAAAGTCAGGCGTGAATTCTAGCGGAGGCTTGCAAGTGACGGACAGGGCTGAATTTCCTTTGACATGGCTGGGGGCATCCCTATAATGCTGCGCCTATGTTGAATGACCCGATTCCACCTCACGTTGACCCGCGCAAATTGGCTGATCGTGGCACCACCCTTCAAGGTGAAATGCTGCTGGCCGATTTGGAGAGACTCTGCGACCCGCTTTCCGACACTGTCGGTACGGTGCAGGCTAAATTCGTTTTTGAACGAGATGAACGTAAATCTGTGGTCATCCACAGCTTTATCGACACCGAGGTCAAAATGGTTTGCCAGCGTTGTCTTGAGCTGGTCACCCTGCCGATCCATAGCGAATGCAGTTATGCTGTGGTGAAGGAGGGTGCGAATACCCAGTCGTTGCCGAAAGGTTATGACGTGCTGGAACTGGGCGAAGATCCTTTGGATCTGCAGTCACTGATCGAGGAGGAGCTTCTGCTCGCCTTGCCCATTGTGCCTGCTCATCATCCGGAAGAATGCCAGCAGCCGGCGGGTCTCGATGAGCCCGAACCGAGCGAGGACGAGGTAACGCGGTCCAACCCGTTCAGTGTATTGGCGCAGTTAAAGCGTGACCCAAACGTTTAGGAGTTAATCAATTATGGCTGTTCAGCAGAACAAAAAATCCCGCTCTGCCCGTGACATGCGTCGTTCGCACGACGCCCTGACGGCAAGCACTCTGTCTGTAGAAAAAACCACCGGTGAAATTCACCTGCGTCACCACGTATCGCCAGAAGGCGTATACCGTGGCCGTAAAGTGATCGACAAGGGCGCTGACGAGTAATCACTTGTCTGCTCAAGTCATCGCGATTGACGCAATGGGCGGGGACTTCGGTCCCCGCAGCATTGTTCAGGCCAGTCTCGCTTGCCTGTCTGCTACACCCTCGTTGCACCTGACCCTCGTCGGTCAACCCTCCCTTCTTGAAGAATTGCTCTCTGGCCAATCGGCTGTGGATCGCTCGCGCCTGTCGATTGCGCCTGCGTCTGAAGTCATCACCATGGACGAAAAGCCTGCACAGGCTTTACGCGGCAAGCCCGACTCGTCGATGCGCGTGGCGCTCGAGTTGTTGCGCGACGGCAAGGCCCAGGCCTGCGTCAGTGCCGGCAATACCGGCGCGCTGATGGCGCTGTCGCGGTTTGTGCTCAAGACCTTGCCGGGCATTGATCGTCCGGCAATGGTGGCGGCGATTCCGACGCAAAAGGGCTATTGCCAGTTACTGGATCTGGGCGCCAACGTCGATTGCAGCGCCGAGCACCTGTTGCAGTTCGCAATCATGGGCTCAGTCGCGGCTGAGACGCTTGGTATTGTTCGCCCGCGTGTCGCGCTGCTGAACATCGGTACCGAAGACATCAAGGGCAATCAACAGGTCAAGCTGGCGGCCACCTTGTTACAGGCGGCTCGTGGAATCAATTACATCGGATTTGTCGAAGGTGACGGTTTGTACCGTGGCGAGGCGGATGTGGTGGTGTGTGACGGCTTTGTCGGCAATATCCTGCTCAAGTCGAGCGAGGGGCTGGCGACCATGATTGCCGGGCGCATCGAAGCCTTGTTCAAGAAAAACCTCGCGTCAAAAATGGTCGGTGCCCTGGCGTTGCCATTGATGAAGCGTCTTCAGGCTGAGCTCGCGCCTGCGCGACATAACGGCGCCAGCTTCCTCGGTTTGCAAGGGATTGTGGTGAAAAGCCATGGTTCGGCCGGGGTTCAGGGGTTTCAAAGCGCGATTTCCCGCGCGTTGATCGAGATTCAGGAAAACCTGCCGGAGCGGATTCACGGTCGTCTGGAGGATTTGTTGCTTTAGGTGTTTTCGTCGGACAATGCTTAAATGTGACCGCTTGGTTCAATTGGCCATCCAACTGTCAGTTTCTTGTGTCCCCCACTTGGGACATCAATTCTCCGACGACAAGATCATTAGGGGCTTGTTACATGTCTGCTTCCCTCGCATTCGTCTTTCCAGGACAGGGTTCGCAGTCCCTCGGCATGCTGGCCGAGCTGGGCGCGCAACATCCGATTGTCCTCGAAACATTCAAAGAAGCTTCCGATGCTCTGGGTTACGACCTGTGGGCACTGACCCAGCAAGGGCCGGAAGAACAGCTCAATCAAACCGATAAAACCCAGCCGGCCATTCTGACTGCCTCGATCGCCTTGTGGCGTCTGTGGCTGGCCGAAGGCGGTGCGCGTCCGGCTTACGTTGCCGGTCACAGCCTGGGCGAGTACAGCGCGCTGGTTGCTGCGGGCAGCCTGAGTCTGGGCGACGCGGTCAAACTGGTTGAACGCCGTGGTCAGTTGATGCAGGAAGCCGTTCCGGCCGGGCAGGGTGGCATGGCCGCCATTCTCGGTCTGGACGATGCTGACGTGCTGGCCGCCTGTGCCGAAGCGGCGCAAGGCGAAGTGGTCAGCGCGGTGAACTTCAACTCCCCGGGCCAAGTGGTGATCGCCGGTGCCAAGGCTGCGGTCGAGCGCGCCATCGAAGGCTGCAAGGCCCGTGGTGCCAAGCGCGCCATGCCGTTGCCGGTCAGCGTGCCGTCGCACTGCGAGCTGATGCGCCCGGCGGCCGAGCGTTTTGCCGAGTCCATCGCTGCTATCGACTGGCAAACACCGCAGATTCCTGTTGTACAGAACGTCAGCGCCAATGTGCCGGCTGATCTGGAGACCCTCAAGCGTGATCTGCTTGAGCAGCTCTACAAGCCTGTGCGCTGGGTTGAATCGGTCCAGGCGCTGGCCGCCAAGGGCGCGACCCAGCTGGTCGAATGCGGTCCCGGCAAAGTGCTGGCCGGTTTGAACAAGCGCTGCGCCGAAGGCGTATCGACATCCAACCTCAATACCCCAGACGCTTTCGCTGCCGCCCGTGCAGCGCTGGCCTGAATCAGGAGAAACCTGCATGAGTCTGCAAGGTAAAGTTGCACTGGTCACCGGCGCAAGCCGCGGTATCGGCCAGGCCATCGCCCTGGAACTGGGTCGTCAGGGTGCCATCGTGATTGGCACCGCGACCACCGCTTCCGGTGCCGAGCGCATCGGCGCAACCCTGAAGGAAAACGGTATTGAAGGCGCCGGGCTTGAGCTCAATGTCACCAGCGACGAATCCGTTGCTGCAGTACTGGCGAGCATCACAGCGCAATTCGGTGCCCCGGCGATTCTGGTCAACAATGCCGGTATCACCCGCGATAACCTGATGATKCGTATGAAAGACGACGAATGGCATGACGTTGTCGATACCAACCTGAACAGTCTGTTCCGCCTGTCCAAGGGCGTTTTGCGCGGTATGACCAAAGCCCGTTGGGGACGAATTATCAGTATTGGCTCGGTTGTGGGTGCCATGGGCAACGCAGGCCAAGTAAACTACGCTGCCGCCAAGGCCGGCCTGGAAGGTTTCAGTCGCGCACTGGCGCGTGAAGTCGGTTCGCGTTCGATTACGGTAAACTCGGTGGCCCCTGGGTTCATCGACACCGATATGACCCGCGAACTGCCCGAGGCACAGCGTGAAGCCTTGCAGACGCAGATTCCGCTGGGCCGTCTGGGGCAAGCTCAAGAGATCGCTTCGGTGGTCGCTTTTCTTGCATCCGACGGTGCGGCTTACGTTACTGGGGCTACAATCCCGGTGAACGGCGGGATGTACATGAGTTAAATGTGACGGATCGCTTCAAAAAAATGTCATACGAGCTGTCTAAAATCCGTTATAAAGCTGCAATCTATTTATAGGCAGAGGGCTGTCGGGTTTGAGGAGTGAAGCTTTCAGTTGAAAAGCTGAAAAGTCTTTCTATACACTTACCCACTGGCCAGCTGCCTGAATTTGTCCATTAGGAGTGAAAACAAGGTATGAGCACCATCGAAGAGCGCGTCAAGAAAATCGTTGCTGAGCAACTGGGCGTTAAAGAAGAAGAAGTGGTCAACACTGCTTCCTTCGTTGAAGACCTGGGTGCCGACTCCCTTGACACCGTTGAGCTGGTGATGGCTCTGGAAGAGGAATTCGAGACCGAAATCCCTGACGAAGAAGCTGAGAAGATCACTACTGTACAAGCCGCAATCGATTACGTTACTAACCACCAGGCTTAATAGCTTGTAATCGTTGCTTGCTGTCATGGAAAAACCGCACTGCCATCACGGCGTGCGGTTTTTTCTTTAGGCATGATGCAAAGTCGTCATTTGAAAAAAAAGGAGAGTGCTGTGTCGCGTAGACGCGTCGTAGTCACCGGTATGGGTATGTTGTCGCCACTGGGCACGGATGTGCCGAGCAGTTGGCAGGGCATTCTGGCTGGCCGCAGTGGCATTGGTCTGATCGAACACACCGACCTTTCTGCCTATTCCACCCGTTTTGGCGGCTCGGTAAAGGGCTTCAATGTCGAGGAATACCTCTCGGTCAAGGAAGCTCGCAAGCTCGACCTGTTTATTCAATACGGTCTGGCCGCAGGTTTTCAGGCTGTACGCAACGCCGGTCTGGAAGTCACTGACGCCAACCGTGAGCGTATCGGCGTGGCGATGGGTTCGGGTATTGGCGGTCTGACCAATATCGAAGAAACCAGCCGCACTTTGCATGAAACCGGCCCACGGCGGATCTCGCCGTTTTTCGTGCCCGGCTCGATCATCAATATGATTTCCGGTTTCCTGTCCATCCACTTGGGTGCACAGGGACCTAACTATGCCATCGCCACTGCGTGTACCACCGGTACGCACTGCATCGGCATGGCCGCCCGCAACATCATGTACGACGAAGCCGACGTGATGATTGCCGGTGGCGCCGAAATGGCCGCGTGTGGTCTGGGTATGGGTGGCTTTGGTGCCGCCCGCGCACTGTCGACCCGCAATGATGAACCGACCCGTGCCAGTCGTCCTTGGGACAAAGGCCGTGATGGCTTTGTATTGTCCGACGGTGCCGGTGCTCTGGTGCTTGAAGAGTTGGAACACGCCAAGGCGCGTGGCGCCACTATCTATGCCGAGCTGATCGGTTTCGGCACCAKTGGCGATGCATACCACATGACCTCGCCACCGGCAGACGGTGCAGGTGCTGCACGTTGCATCACCAACGCCCTGCGCGATGCCAAGATCAACGTTGATCAGGTTCAATACATCAACGCCCACGGCACCTCGACCTCGGCCGGCGACCTTGCCGAAGCCTGCGCGATCAAGTCGGTGTTTGGCGATCACGCCTACAAGCTGGCCGTCAGTTCGACCAAGTCCATGACGGGTCACTTGCTGGGCGCAGCGGGCGCGGTCGAGGCAATCTTCAGCGTGCTGGCGATCAACAGCCAGGTAGCGCCGCCGACCATCAACCTCGATGAGCCTGACGAAGGCTGCGACCTTGATTTCGTGCCGCACACGGCGCGCAACATGGACATCGACGTGGTGCTCTCCAACTCCTTTGGTTTTGGCGGTACCAACGGCTCGCTGGTGTTCCGCCGGTTCGCTGAATGATGGACAGCTGGGTCGACGGTCAGCCGGCTGACGCTCTGTCGCTGAAAGATCGCGGCCTGGCTTACGGTGATGGTCTGTTCGAGACCATTGCCGTGCGTGGTGGGCAGCCACTGTTGCTGGACCGGCATCTGTCGCGTCTGGCGCAAGGCTGTACGCGCCTGGCAATCGCTGTCGATCACGAGCTGATCCGCAGCGAACTGTTGGCCTACGCGGCAGCGCTCGGCGAGGGGGTGCTCAAGCTCATTCTCACGCGCGGCGACAGCTTGCGCGGTTATGCTCCTGATCCTGCGGCGCAAGCCCGACGCATCCTGCAAGGCAACCCTCCTGCTGCTTATCCGGCAGTTCATGCAGAGCAGGGCGTTCGTCTCTTCCCCTGTATCACGCGACTTTCTAACCAGCCCTTGCTCGCCGGCCTCAAACACCTGAACCGTCTTGAGCAAGTGATTGCCCGTGCCGAATGGCAGGACACCGAACACGCCGAAGGCTTGATGCTGGATCAGGCCGGTCGCGTGATCGAAGGCGTGTTCAGTAACCTGTTCCTGGTGCGCGATGGGATGTTGATCACCGCCGATTTAAAACGTTGTGGTGTGGCTGGCGTGATGCGCGGCGAATTATTGTTTCAAGCCGAGTCGTCGGGGATTCCTACGCAAATCACCGACATCAGCCTCGATCAACTGCAATGGGCGGATGAAGTCTTTGTCTGCAACAGCGTGTATGGCGTTTGGCCGGTGCGCGCCTATGCTGCTCTTAGCTGGCCGGTTGGGCCGCTCACCCGTAAACTCCAAACCATTGCCCGCGCGCTACTGGATGCTTGATACGTGAGACGTAAATTCTTGCTGCTGCTGGAAACCGGATTGGTTCTGGCGGGGCTGTGTCTGGGCGCTTCAGCCTGGAAAATTCATTCGGCGCTGGAACAGCCGCTGAACATCACCCAAGAAGAACTGCTGGAAGTGCCCAAGGGCACGACGCCAACCCGCACCCTTTATCGACTCGAAGCCAAAGGCATCATCAAGGATGCGTTTTGGTTGCGCGTTTACTGGCGCTTCAATCTTCCCAAGCAACCTCTGCACAGCGGCGAGTACCGCATGGTTCCAGGCATGACGGTTGAGGGGCTGATCGAACTGTGGAAACGTGGCGAAATGGTTCAATACAGCCTGACCCTGGTCGAAGGCTGGAATTTCCGTCAGGTGCGCGCAGCTCTGGCCAAAGACGAAAAACTCGAGCAGACCCTCGACGGGTTAAGTGACAGTCAGGTAATGGAGAAGCTCGGGCACCGCGGGATCTTTCCCGAAGGTCGTTTCTTTCCCGACACCTATCGGTTTGTGCGTGGCATGACTGACGTCGACCTGCTGAAAAAAGCCTATGACCGCCTCGACGAAGTGCTCGCCAAAGAGTGGAGTCAGCGCGCTGCGGATGTGCCCTATACCGAACCCTATCAGGCGCTGATCATGGCCTCGCTGGTGGAAAAGGAAACCGGCGTGCCACAGGAGCGTGGGCAGATTGCTGGCGTCTTCGTTCGACGTATGGCGATCGGCATGTTGCTGCAGACTGACCCGACGGTGATCTACGGTCTTGGTGATCGCTACAGCGGTAGATTGACCCGCGCCCACCTCCGCGAACCGACCCCGTATAACACTTATATGATATCGGGCCTGCCGCCGACGCCGATTGCCATGGTCGGTCGCGAAGCCATCCATGCTGCGTTGAACCCGGTCGCCGGCAACAGTCTGTATTTCGTCGCGCGCGGCGATGGCAGCCATGTGTTCTCCGATGATCTGGATGCCCACAACAACGCTGTGCGCGAGTATCAGATCAGGCGTCGTGCCGATTATCGCTCCAGCCCGGCACCGATCCCTGCATCACAGATGATGAATGGCGAAACGCTCGATACCGAAGCGCCGATTCCAGCGGCTTCGCCGAATTCCGATCCCGAGGCTTTGCCATCGGTGGCCCCACAGGAACCGGCTTCTGAACCGATACTTGAAGCGGCTCCTGCGCTGACACCTGAACCGGCTCCTGAAGCGGCGCCTGAACCGGCACCGGAACCGACGCTGACACCTGAGTCTGCACCTGAGCCCGCGCCGAATGCGGTCGCTCCGCAAGGCCCGCAATAATTCTGACTAAGGACTGCCCGTGACTGGCTTGTTTATTACCCTGGAAGGCCCGGAAGGTGCCGGCAAAAGCACCAATCGCGAGTACTTGGCCGAGCGCCTGCGCGCTGCCGGTATCGAAGTGGTCCTGACTCGCGAGCCGGGCGGTACGCCATTGGCAGAGCGGATTCGCGAGGTGCTGCTGGCACCGGCTGATGAAGTCATGAATCCCGACACCGAACTGCTGCTGGTTTTCGCCGCCCGCGCCCAACATCTGGCCGAAGTGATTCGGCCGGCGTTGGCCCGTGGTGCGGTAGTTTTGTGTGATCGCTTTACGGATTCGACCTACGCCTATCAGGGCGGCGGTCGCGGTTTGTCGATGGAGCGCATCGCGACTCTGGAGGCTTTCGTCCAGGGCGATCTGCACCCGGACCTGACGCTGATCTTCGACCTGCCAGTGGAAGTGGGCCTGGCTCGTGCCAGCGCTCGCGGTCGACTGGATCGTTTCGAACTCGAAGGCCGAATCTTTTTTGATGCGGTGCGCAGTGCATTTCTCAAACGCGCTGAAGCGGACCCTGCGCGATATGTGCTGGTCGATGCGGCCCAGCCGCTGGCGCAGGTTCAGCAGTCTCTGGACGTTCTGTTGCCGCGTCTGCTGGAGTTGACACGTGGCTGAAGCCTATCCGTGGCAGGACAGTCTCTGGCAGCAGTTGGCCGGCCGTAAGCAACACGCCCACGCCTATCTGCTGCATGGCCCGGCCGGGATCGGCAAGCGTGCGCTGGCCGAGCGGTTAATGGCCAGTCTGCTGTGCCAGCGTCCGACCGCGCAGGACGCGTGCGGTGAATGCAAATCCTGCCTGTTGCTCAAGGCGGGCAGCCATCCCGACAATTACATCCTGGAGCCCGAAGAAGCCGACAAGGCGATCAAAGTCGATCAGGTGCGCGATCTGGTCAGCTTCGTGGTGCAGACCTCGCAGATGGGCGGTCGCAAAGTGGTGTTGATCGAACCGGTCGAGTCGATGAACGTCAACGCCGCCAACGCCTTGCTTAAAAGCCTTGAAGAGCCGTCGGGTGATACTGTTTTGCTGTTGGTCAGCCACCAGACCAGTCGTCTGCTGCCGACCATCAAAAGCCGCTGCGTCCAGCAAGCCTGTCCGTTGCCGAGCAAAGCGATGAGCCTTGCGTGGCTGGCCAAAGCCTTGCCGGATTGCACGGAGGAAGAACGCATCGAACTGCTAACCCTGGCCGCCGGTTCGCCACTGGCGGCGGTCACCTTGCAAGCCCAGGGCGTGCGCGAGCAGCGGGCGCTGGTGGTCGAAGGGGTGAAGAAGTTGCTCAAGCAGCAACAATCGCCGACGCAACTGGCCGAAGGCTGGAATGCGATTCCGTTGTTGCTGTTGTTCGACTGGTTTTGTGACTGGTCGAGCCTGATTCTGCGTTATCAACTGACTCAGGATGAAGAAGGCCTGGGGCTGGCAGACATGCGCAAGGTGGTTCAGTACCTCGCGCAGAAAACCAGTCAGGACAAAGTCCTCGGTATTCAGGACTGGATCCTCACCCAGCGCCAGAAAGTGATGAGCAAGGCGAACCTGAACCGGGTGCTGTTGCTGGAAGCGCTGCTGGTGCAATGGGCGTCCTTGCCTACCCAGAAGTGATCGTCTGCGCCTAGACTCTGTGCATCTGCCCCCATTTGGTCGGAGCCCTCAAGTCCGACCGTCCCACTCATACGATGTAAGTTGCAGCCCTTTTATGCTCGTAGATTCCCATTGTCACCTTGATCGCCTCGACCTTGCCGCCCACGACGGCTCTCTGGATGCTGCACTCGATGCGGCCCGTCAGCGCGGAGTAGGGCACTTCCTGTGCATCGG
>NZ_JBFULH010000025.1:0-28180 GCF_056400445.1 Pseudomonas sp. P5_B2
CCCCCGTTCGGCTGCGCAGCAGTCGTAGTCCGGTAAATACGATTTGCCTGAATAAACGGATGGGGGGCCGCTTCGCAGCCCAACGGGGGCAAGCCCCCTCGCCACAGGTGTTCGGCTCGCAGCCGTTGGCCATAGCTGAAAAACCTCTTTCTTTTGCTACCGCTAGCGCCATCCAACCGGGCCGGCGTTTTGTGCTTCGTCTACCCCTGGAGACCCTCTGATGCCTGTTCGTGACTGGCAAGCCGTCCTGCTGACCCTCGTCGTTCTATGCGGCCTTGGCGGCTGTACCGGCAATTACAAATACAACGACAACACCTATCGCCCGTTGGGTGATCCGCAGGCGGTCAATCGCGGCAAGTGACCGCAAGGAGTATCACCATGGAACTGGTTTTCGAAATGCTCAACACCAAGCAATTCGTGCCCACGGACTTGTGCCAGAAGACCTTCAAACAGTCCGGTGGCGTCATCGGTCGGGGCGAGGATTGCGACTGGATCATTCCGGACCGCAAGCGTCACCTGTCCAACCACCACGCGTTGATCAGCTACCGCGAAGGCACGTTTTTCCTGACCGATACCAGCAGCAACGGTATCAAGGACAGCGAAAGCGGCGCGCGCCTGCGCAAGGGCGAAGCCATGCGCATCGAACATGGCAGCGTCTATTTGCTGGGTGATTTCGAGATCCGCGCACGGCTGGTGCGCGATCCGGCGACCTTCGACGTCGGCCGTCCGCAGGCGGCAGGCAGCATCATTCCGGATGACGCCTTCCTAGACCTCGACCCGCTCAATGCCCTCGATCAGCAAGAGCGCGTGTATTCGGAAATCGAGGAATTGATCTCCCCGAGTACCACGATCGAAGACACCCGTCAGTGCGCCGACTACGCGCGCATCGACATGGAAAGCCTGATGGTCCCGGAGCTGGTCAACGCCCCGGCCGAACCCGCACCGGCCACAGCGCCGAAAGCGGTCGAGCGTCAGAGCGAAGGCTTCTGGGAGCATTTCGGTGCCGCGCTGGGCGTGGATCTCAAAGGCCTCGACCACGATGCCCGCGAAGCCTTGGCGCTGAGCACGGCACGCTTGCTCAAGCAAAGCGTCGGTGGTTTGCAGCAAAGCCTGCGCACCCGCAGCGAACTGAAAAACGAACTGCGTCTGGCCCAGACCACCGTGCAGGGCTCCCATAAAAATCCGCTGAAATTTGCCGTCGATGCCAGTGAAGCGCTGGGCATTTTGTTGCAGCCGAACAAGCCGGGCCAACTGCCGGCCGAGCAGGCGATCTCCCGTGCATTCCGCGATTTGCAGGCGCATCAAGTGGCGCTGTTGACCGCCAGCCGCGCCGCCGTTCGCGGCACGCTGGAGCATTTCTCGCCACAGCATCTGACGCTGCGTTTCGAGCGCGACAACAAGCCGTTGCTCGCCACTTCCGGCAGTCGCTGGAGAGCCTACGGTCGTTATCACCAGGCCCTGCGTCAGGACGATGACTGGAGCGAGCGCCTGCTGGCCCGCGACTTCGCTCAGGCCTACGAAGAACAGATCCGCCTGATCTCCACCCTACACACCGACCACCAAGGATGATGCGCATGTCTCGCTGTTCGACCGCTTTTTTCAAGACGCTGACGGCGCTCACGGCACTGGTGCTATTGGCCGGCTGCTCGTCGATGTCGCCGTATTCGAAAGTCACCAAGCTCAACCTGAAACTGACCGCCAGCGATCAGCTGAACCCGGACCTCAACGGGCGTCCGTCGCCGATTGTTGTACGCCTGTTCGAGCTCAAGCACCCGGTGACGTTCGAAAACGCCGACTTCTTCAGCCTGTATGAGCGCGCCAGGGAATCCCTGGCCCCAGACCTGGTAGCCAGCGAAGAAATCGAGCTGCGCCCAGGCGAAACCATTGAGATGAAACTCAGCGTGGAGGAGGGCAGTCGCTACGTTGGCGTACTCGCCGCCTACCGCGACCTGCCGGAAACCAAGTGGCGCTACACCGTGCAAATCACCCCGGTGGAAGTCACCGACGCTGACCTGACGCTTGATCATGCCGGTATCCGCAGCAGCCACGAAATGCTCGCCAAGGCAGATGACTGATCATGAATACCCATAAAGTCATTTGGCAGGAAGGCATGCTGCTGCGTCCGCAGCACTTCCAGCACAACGATCGTTACTACGATCACCAGATGAAGACCCGCACCCAATTGCTGGGCAGTTACACCTGGGGCTTCCTCAACCTCGACATCGACTTGCAGTTCCTTAACATGGGCAAACTGGTGGTCAGCCAGGCCTCGGGGATTCTGCCGGACGGCAGCTTGTTCGAACTGGGCGGCAACACCGAACCGCTGGCGCTGGACGTGCCGCCGAATACGGGCAACACGCCTATCTACCTGGCGTTGCCGCTGGTGACCGGTAACCACATCGAGTCGCGTCGCCCTGAGCAATCCGACGTGCTGGCGCGCTACACCGCTTACGAAGCCGAAGTCGCCGACTCCAACGCCGGCGACGACTCCGCCAGCCAGGTGCGCTGCGGTCGCCCGGACTTCAAGCTGTTGCTCGGCGAGCAGCAGACCGATCAGGCGTACGTGAAGCTGAAGATTTGCGATGTGCTCGACACCACGCCCGACGGCGTGATCAGCCTTGATCCGGATTTCGTGCCGACCTACATTCAGGCGCATGCCTCCAGCTACCTTCTTTCGTGCCTCAAAGAAGTGATCAGCATGCTCGGTCACCGAGGCGACACCATCGCCGACCGCATCCGTTCCAACGGCAAGGTCGGCGGCGCGGAAGTCGGCGACTTCATGATGCTGCAACTGATCAACCGCACCGAACTGCTGCTGCGTCATTACCTCGGCCTGGAACAGGTTCACCCGGAAGAGCTGTACCGCACGCTGCTGACCATGCTCGGCGATCTGGCGACGTTTTCCAGCGACAGCAAACGTCCGCGCCTGGACAGCCGTTATCAACACAGCGATCAGGGTGCGAGTTTCCGCAAACTGATGGAAGCAATCCGTCAGGTGCTGTCGATGGTGCTGGAACAGCACGCCATCGAACTGATCCTGCAAGAGCGTCAGTACGGGATCATCGTCTCGCCGTTGCATGACCACAAACTGCTGGGCTCGGCGTCGTTCGTGCTGGCGGCCAGTGCCAACTGCGACTCAGAAGAACTGCGCCAGCGCTTGCCGGCGCACCTAAAGGTCGGCCCGGTGGAGCGCATCCGCCAACTGGTCAACCTGCATCTGCCGGGCATCAAGGTCAAGCCGTTGCCGGTGGCCCCACGGCAGATCGCGTTTCACTCCAACAAAACCTATTTCATCCTCGAACTCAGTTCCGCAGACCTTGCAGAACTGGAGCACTCCGGCGGCTTCGCGTTCCATGTATCCGGCGAATTCTCCGAGCTTGAACTGAAATTCTGGGCCATCAGGAACTGACTGAAATGATCAAGGACATGGAACACCATCAGGACGATAAGACCGTCTTGCTCGACCGCCAGGGCCACGGCCCAGCGCAAAGTCCGCTGACCGATTTCGCTGCACCGCCGCGTTTTGAACAGCTCGAAGAACGGATGATCTACGCCGCGCGTTTGCGCCCGGCCGAAGCGTTCAACATCAGCCTGAATTCGCTGGTGGCGGCGGCCTCCGAGCTGTTGTCGGAAGTGGTGCGACTAAAGCACAGCGCCATCCGTGAAGACATGGTCGCGCTCAACGAACGACTGGCCTCCGGGCTCAAATTGTTTGAAGCGCGCGCACTGCACAACGGCGCTGAAAATAGTCAGGTGATGGCCGCCCGTTATGTGTTGTGCACTGTGGTCGATGAAGCCGTCGTGACCACGCCGTGGGGCAACGAAAGCGAGTGGTCGCAGATGAGCCTGCTCAGTAGCGTCCACAACGAAACCTCCGGTGGCGAGAAGTTCTTCCAGCTACTGGATCGTCTGTCGAAAAGCCCGGTCAAGCACTTGCCGATGTTGGAGCTGATGTACCTGTGCCTGTCCCTCGGTTTCGAGGGCAAGTACCGCGTACAAGCCCGCGGCATGCTCGAACTCGAAGGCATCCGCGACGCCTTGTACCGGCAGATTCGTCAACTGCGTGGCGACGTGCCGCGCGAACTGTCGCCGCACTGGGAAGGCCTGAACGATCAGCGCCGCAGCCTGGTGCGCATCGTGCCGGCGTGGATGGTGGTGCTGTTCACCTTCGTCTGCCTGGTGGTGATGTATTGCGCCTTCGCCTGGGTACTCGGCGAGCAGCGCGACACCGTACTGCAACCTTTCCAGCCGCTAGATCGGGCCGCGGTCCAGCCGCAGTCACAGCCGTAAACAGGGACGTGTCATGAAAAAGTTTTTCAAGAAAGTCGGCGCATTCTTGCGCAAGACTTGGGTCTGGACTTTGCTGGTGGTGCTGTTTGTCGCGCTGCTGGTGTGGTTCGTCGGGCCGCTGCTGGCGGTGGATGACTACAAGTTCTGGGAAGGTTCGACTTCCCGTCTGTTGACCATCAGTGTGCTGTTCTTGATCTGGGGCCTGACCATGGTCTTTGTCAGCTGGCGCGCCGGTGTGCGTAAAAAAGCCGTCGAAGACACCGAGAACGGCCAGGATCGCATCCGCCGCGAAGAGCTGATCGACGAAGCAGAGAAAGAGTTAAAAGTGCGTTTCAAGGACGCCTTGAAAACTCTCAAGACCTCTAGCCTGTATCGCGGGCGCAGTGAGCGCTGGCGCAGTGATTTGCCGTGGTACTTGCTGATCGGCCCACAGGGCAGCGGCAAGACCAGCCTGCTGGACTTCTCGGGCCTTGAATTTCCGATCAACAAGATCGAGCGCAAACTGACTCGCGATACCCAAGGCACTCGTCATTGCGACTGGTACTTCGCCGACCACGGTGTGCTGATCGATACCGCTGGGCGTTACCTGACCCAGGCCGATGCCGACGTCGATGGCAGCGCCTGGAGCACTTTGCTCGACCTGCTGCGCAAGCGTCGCCGCAACCGCCCATTGAACGGTGTGTTGGTGACCATTGCAGTGGAAACCTTGCTGTGCCCCGACGAGAAAGACCTCGAGCCCTTGGCCGACCAGGTCCGTGCGCGCTTGCAGGAAGTTCATTCAACACTCCACGTCGATGTGCCGATTTATCTGGTACTGAGCAAGGCCGACAAACTGCTTGGTTTCGACGAGTTCTTCGATCAACTGACCCGCGAAGAAAGCGATCAGGTGCTCGGCACCAGTTTCCGCAAAGAGCAGAGCGGCACCGACGTCACCGTGCTGCGTACCGAGTTTGAAGAGCTGCTGCGTCGCCTGAACAGCCAGGTGATCATGCGCATGCATCAGGAGCGCGATACCCAGCGCCGTGGTCGCATTCTCGACTTCCCGCATCAATTGGGGCAGATCGGCGAGCGCCTGTGCCTGTTCGTCGACATGGCGTTCACCGGCAACCGCTACCAGCGTGTCAGCCAGTTGCGCGGTTTCTACCTGACCAGTGCGCCGCACCTGACCCAGGAAATGGACCAGACCACCGCCGGCATCGGCGCCAATCTGGGCATTAACGCCGGCGTGCTGCCGACCCTGCGCAGCGGCCGTTCGCGGTTCATTCATCACCTGCTTAGCCGTGTGATTTTCCCCGAGGCCGATCTGGCTGGTCTGGACAAACGCGAACGCCGCCGCATCCATTGGGGTCAACGTGCGCTGTACGTGGGCGCGCTGGCGGCATTGGCGCTGTTCGGCATGCTGTGGGCGAGCGGTTTCTCCGCCAACTATGAGCGGCTGGAAAGCCTGCGCAATCTGGCCAGCAAATGGACGCAACAGGGTTCGGCCCTGACTGCACGTGACGATTCCATGGCGGTGCTCAAGCCGCTCGACACTGCCTACGCGGCGACTCAGATTTTCCCGAAAAAGGGCGAAGTGAGTTACCACGAGCGCGGCGGTCTGTACCAGGGCGAAGACATCAATCCAGTGGTCAAGAACGCCTACGAGCGTGAGCTTGAAGCGCAACTGCTGCCGAAGGTCGCGACGCTGCTGGAAGGGCAGATCCGTGCCAACATGCAGGATCGTGAACGCCTGCTGAACAGCTTGCGCGCGTACCTGATGCTGAACATGAAAGACCGCCGCGACGGCCCGTGGCTCAAGGACTGGGCCGCTACCGAATGGTCCCAGCGTTACGCGGGCAACACCGCCGTGCAGAACGGTCTGAACACGCACTTCGAGCGTTTGCTCCAGCAGCCATTTATCTACCCGCTGAACGATCAACTGGTGGCGCAGGCACGTCAGGTACTGCGCAGTGAATCGCTGGCCAACGTGGTTTACCGGATGCTGCGCGAGCAGGCCCGCAACCTGCCGGAATACCGTCTCAGCCAGCATTTGGGCCCACAAGGTTCGCTGTTTGTCGGCACCGATTACGTGATACCGGGCTTCTACACCCAGCAGGGTTATCAGCAGTATTTCTCGGTCCAGGGCAGTGCGCTGGTCACCGACATCCTGCGCGATAACTGGGTGCTGGGCGAAGGTTCGGGGATCAGCGGCATGGACTTGCGTCGCCTGATGGTCGAACTGGAGCAACTGTACTTCCGCGACTACGCCAACTTCTGGAGTGAAGCGGTCGGCCAGGTAGCGTTGCCGCCGATCAACGACGCGGGCGAGGGCGCCGAGCAACTGGCGGGACTGACGTCGGCTAACTCGCCAGTGCTGCAACTGCTGGTGGAAGTGCGCGAGAACACCCGGTTCCAGTTCGTAGCCGACAGTGCTGACGACGCCGCCGATGCGGTCGGGAAACTGGCAGAGAAGGGCGGCAGGCTTGGCAAACTCGCGGCAGCTGCGGCTGATAAAGCCGCCGACATGACCAAGAATTTGCCGGACACCGCCAAGAAATCCCTGCAACGTCGCTTCGAACCGCTGCACCGTTTGCTGGATGACAACAACGGCCCGGCCGCTGATTTGACCCCTGCCCTGACGGCGCTCAATGACCTGCAAATGCAACTGGCGAGCCTGGCCCGTGCCAGTTCCCCGGAGCAGGCCGCATTTGAAATGGCCAAGACCCGCATGAGCGGTCAGCGTGATGCGCTGAGCGCCCTGCGCAATGCCTCGAATCGTCTGCCGCGTCCGGTCAGCGTGTGGTTCAACGTGCTGGCCGAAGACACCTGGCGTCTGGTGCTCAACGATTCCTACCAGTACCTGAACCAGCGTTATCAGAGCGAGTTATACAGCTTCTATGGCAAGGCGATCAACAAGCGTTATCCGTTCAGCGCCCACAGCACCAGCGACGTAGCGATCAGCGACTTCCGCGAGTTCTTCAAGGCCCAGGGCATCAACGATCGCTTCTTCGACACCTACATGCGTCCATTCGTGAGTGGCGATCCGGGCAACTACCGTCTGCGCAGCATCGACGGTCATAGCCTGCCGATTTCCAAGGTCTACCTCGACCAGATGGCCGCGGCCCAAGTGATTCGCCAGAGCTTCTTCTCGATCAACCCGGCCGAGCCGCAAGTGCAATTCAACCTGGAGCCGTACACCCTCGATCCGGCCGTGAGCCGTTCGGAGTTCAAGTTTGGCGACAAGACCATCGAGTACCGTCACGGTCCGATCGTGCCGGTGTCGTTCAAATGGCCGACCGATGCTGAAGACGGTCGCACCAGCCTGGTCCTGGACAGAATGGTCGGGCGCCCGATCGGCATCGAGAAGAACACGGGCCCGTGGTCGCTGTTCCGTCTGCTCGACCTGATGCAGACCGAGTACCTGAGCGGTCGCGACGTACTGGTGCTCAAGGCTGACGTAGGCGGCCTGCGCGCCAATTACCTGCTCAGCAGCCAGCGCACGCCGAACCCGTTCGACATGGGCGTGCTGCGCACCTTCCGTATGCCGGTGCAGCTCTGATGCTGGAGGCCAGTCTCTGGCGCAGCGCTGCGCGTACCGACGCCGGCAAGGTTCGGGCGCGCAACGAAGATGCTTTCCTCGACTGTCCACAGCAGGGGCTGTGGGTGGTCGCGGACGGCATGGGCGGTCATCAGGGGGGCGACATCGCCAGCCAGTTGATCGTCGCCAGCCTGGCGGAACTGCCGGTGCAGGATGACTTCGACGAACGACTCAAAGGCATTCGCCAGTGCTTGCACTGGTTGAACCGCCGCTTGGGTCAGGAGTTGACCGTCACCGCCGGGCGCCACGACAGCATCATGGGCAGCACCGTGGTGGCGCTGCTGGTGGACGGCAATCGCGCGGCCTGCATCTGGGCCGGCGACAGCCGTTGCTACCTGTGGCGCGGCCAGCGTTTGTATCAACTGTCCAAAGACCACTCGCTGCAACAGCAACTCATCGACGAGCAAAACATGAGCGTCGAAGACGCCAAGGCTCATCCTGCCGCCCATGCCCTGACCCGGGCGGTCGGGGCGGCCGAGCAACTGATCCTGGATGTGCTCGAACTCGAGGTTTATCCCGGCGATGCGTTTCTGTTGTGCAGCGATGGTTTGTACAACGGTTTGAGCAGCGATGCCTTGGGCGACGCCCTGAGCCTGACCGCGCCGCACGTTGCGCTGGAGCGTCTGTTCGACGGCGCTCTGCGTGGCTCGGCACGGGACAACCTGACGGCCGTGGTGATCCGCCAATGACCCAACTAATGCAACCGCTCGACGACCTGCTGGTGAGCGAAGAGCAGGCCAGTAACCTGACTTACTTTGCGTTCGCCCCGTCTCTAAACGGCAAGCCGAATAAAGCTGAGCCCGCGCTGGCGCCGACCAAGCCCAGCCTCGGCGAAATGCCGGACGTACTCGCAGGCCGTTACCGCATCGAGCGCCTGCTCGGTGCCGGCGGCATGGGCGCGGTTTACCGCGCACGGGATTTGCTGAGCGAACAGTTCGGCGATCCCGACCCTTACATCGCGCTGAAAATTCTCAGCGAAGAATTTGCCGAATCGCCGGACGCCAGTGCCTTGCTCTACAGCGAGTTCGCCCTGACCCGGCGCTTGCGCCACGACAACGTGCGGCGCTTGCACAGCTTTGAAGTGGACACCGACTGCCAGCGCGCCTTCATCACCATGGAACTCATGCGTGGGCTGACCCTGGACAAATTACTCTGCGAGCGGCCCCTGGGCCTGCCTTGGAAAGAGCTGCGCGACGTCGCGCTGCCGCTGCTCGACGCGCTGACCTACGCCCACGCGCGCGGCGTGCTGCATGGCGACATGAAACCGAGCAACGTGATGCTCAGCGAAGAAGGCGTGCGCCTGTTCGACTTCGGCCTCGGCCAAGCCGTGGAAGGCATCCTCTCCGGTCTGCCGCACCTGAGCCGCGGCCGCTTCAACGCCTGGACCCCCGGCTACGCCGCCCCGGAACTGCTCGAAGGCCAACCGCTGACCGCCAGTGCCGACGTCTACGGCGTGGCCTGCGTGCTCTACGAACTGGCCAGCGGCAAACACCCGTTCCGCCGCTTGCCCTCGACCGAGGCCCGCGACGGCCAGCTCGAACGCGAGCTGCACCGGCCGCGAAACCTGCCGAAACACTGCTGGCCAGCCCTGCATACGGCACTGGCTTTCGATGCGGATGATCGAACGATCACCGCTGCACAACTGCGTGACTCCATGGGCGCCACTTCCTCTTTGCTGCAACGCCTGCGACTTCTGCCGTAACGGATGACTACCCGTTCTCGTTAACGCTACGATGGCCAGTCCGAGTCAATACATCACTAGAGCATCTCGACAATTTGGGCTGGCAAGAAAGGGGGCGCAAAGTCTAATGCCGATCAGTTAAGCCATAACTCGATCCGTAGCAGCTGGCGAAGCCTGCGTTCGGCTGCGMAGCAGTCGTAAAACCTGAGTTTGCGGTCTTCTTGAAACACCGCATCGTCTGATTTCACGACTGCTGCGCAGCCGAACGCAGGCTTCGCCAGCTGCTACAACAATTGCGTTACAGCAGAAATTGCTTAACTGATCGGCATTAGACGCAAAGTCCCCCTTTTTCTATCGACGGTTCCGTTACACCTTCTTCCGATGCACCGCCGGATTCGGCGAATCAATATGATCCAGCGCTCGCTCCACCAACAACCGAACCCCACCTGCCATTCTGCTAAGCGTCAACGCTACAGATCGCTGGGTGCTGTCAATGTCGCCAGCCAGGTTGGTGGCGATGGTGCTGATGGACAGCAGGTCTTCCGAGGCGTTGGCCAGGAGGGCTTCGGTGTCGATGTCGGGGGAGACGGTGAAGAGGTTGCCTTTGCGAGGTTTGGGCTTCTCGGGCGGTGGGGCGAAATGGTGATTGAGGGCGCGTTCGGCGGCTTCGTGGAGTTTCTTCGAATCGAGGGATTCGTAGGGGGATGTGTCTTCGTGTTCCGGCGGGTTAGCTTTTGGATTGGTCATAGGTGTAAATCCTCGGAGTTAATAAATACTCTCCCGGTTACGGACTTGCACATCCGTCTCACCGTTTTGCGGTGACGAATAAAGGTTAACGGTGAAGCCAAGAACCGCCTGGTTCATGAACAGCCCTCCGTGTTGAAGGAAATGTCCGATAGGTTGGTGGGTTGCAGGACGGAAGGGTGTGAGGCGAGTTTCGTCAGGAGCGTTTGTGGCGGATGGTGTGACGCGGAACGTCACGGAATGCATTCCAACGCGGAGCGTTGGAACGATCGGACGCAAATGCGTCGTCAATGACTTGGTAGTCATCACCGTCAAAAACCACGGCATCTTCTTCTATCGCTGCACAACAGTGGCGTTCTCGCTTGAAGCCGCTACACTGCGCCGGCCGTTTATTTTTCTCTTGAGGCTGTGCGCATGAAATTTCGTTTTCTTCTGTGGATGCTGGGTTTGTTGATGGGTAAGGCCAGTCGGACCAATCCTGCGTTTCAGCAGCAGTTGGGTGACAAGGCATTGGTGTTTCAGCTAGAGACCCAGGACGGAAAGGTGGCGCGGCATTTCTTTGTGAAGGACCAGCGCATTACCAGCAAGTCGGGCGTGTATGCCGAGCCGGCCTTTGCGATTGCGTTTAAAGATGCGGCGTATGGCTTTGCCACGATGCAGGCGAAGAACAAGCAGTTGGCGTTTATGACGGGGATTCAGGACAAGTCGATTCAGATCAAGGGCAACCCGGCGTTGGTGATGTGGTTCCAGGGGTTGACCAAGTATTTGAAGCCGCGGAAGACGAAGGCTAAGGCTTGAAGTCGAGCGACTGACCTTGTGGCGAGGGGGCTTGCCCCCGTTCGACTGCGCAGCAGTCGCAAATCCAGCTCACACGCTTTATCCAACACAATCCGATTTCAGGATTTGGGGCCGCTTCGCAGCCCAACGGGGGCAAGCCCCCTCACCACAGAAGCTCTCTTGCCACAGGGGGTTGTGGTGATTCAGGTGGATCGGCGGGGATTCATCGCGGTTCAACCTCGCTCCTACAGGGTTTTGGTGATCCTGTGGGAGTGAGCTTGGTCCGGGCGGCGTTCCGACGATGTTTTTAGGCCTGGCCGAACTGTGAAGCCAATTCGCGCAGCAGGACTTCAGCCTCAAGCACTTTAGTGACTACATCGTTAGCTTTTTCGCGGCTCAGGCCGAGGCGTTCGAGCAGTACATCCGGAATGTCTTCATCCGGGCCGGAGCCGATGCCGCGGGCGCGTAGCAGGCGCACGGACAGGCACACGAGGTTCGGGTATTCGGCGTAGTCGCCGTCGTAATGCGGGTCGTGCTGGAAGCGCAGGGCGGCGGCGAGTTCTTCCGGCATGTCCCAGTGGCGCATCAGCCACGTGCCGATCTGCTCACGGCTGATGCCGAGCAGGTGTTGCTCCACATAGCTGTGGCACAGGTGCTGGTTGACTTCCAGGTGGCGGCAGATCAGCGAGAAGTGCGGCGGGAAGACGTGGGCCAGCAGCAAGTAGCCGAAGTTGTGCAGCAGGCCGGCGAGGTAGGTCAGGCCGGCTTCCGGGCGCTGGGCTCGGGGCATGGCGCGGGTCAGGCCCTCGATAACGGCGGCGGTGTAGATCGATTGCTGCCAGTACGGCGTGACGTGTTGCGGGTGGTCTTTGGGCAGACTCAGGGTTTTGCCCAAGGCTAGGCCCAGCGCGAGGTTGATCACCAGGTCAAAACCCAGCACCCGCACGATGGCGTCTTCTACTGAACGAATCTTGCCCGGCGAGGCGTAGTACGGCGACGCGGCCCAGCTCACGACTTGGGCGGCCAGCGCCGGGTCGGTTTCGACGACGCTGGTGATGTCGTCGATGGAGGCGTCGGGGTCGACGCGCAGTTTGATGATTTTCTGCGCGGTCTCGACCAGCGGCGGAATCTCAATGGTTTCTTCCAGACGTTGCTGGATGCGCCGCGCGGTGAACGCCTGGACGGCCTGGGTGATTTCCTTGCGGTCATCGTTGGGGCGGTCGAGGTTCGGGCGGATGCTGGTCAGGTTCTCGCCGAAGTTTGCGGCGCTGGCCTTGGTCAGCATGGTTTTGAAGGCTTCGCTGGTGATTTCCAGCAGCAGGCCCGGCTCGCCCGAGTTGATCAGCAACTTCGGCTCGCGCAGCAGGCTTTCTTCGTAGAGGCACGGCGAAGTGATCAACGCCGGCAGGCCGGGCAGCAGGCTCAGACTGTGTTTGCCGAGCATTTTTACCAGGCGTTCAGTGGGCACGGCGGTGAGGCGGCGGCCGGTCAGTTCGGCGAGGCGATTGAGGTCGAGCAATTGGCTTTGCGGGAACAGCACCATCAAGGCGCCGACCGCGTCTTCCACCAGAACGGCCTGCACTTTGCGCGAGGCGTTCAGGCCGAGGCGGTCCAGCACTACTTCGTAGGCAATGCCCAACTTGGCCAGCAGCAGCCGAATAGCAGACGGAGCGTGCAGGGTTTCCGGGGCAAGGGCAGCTTCAGTCATCGTCTGTATCCGTATTGAAACAGTTGCGCGAGTATAACCAGCTTGTTTAACGGTATGGTCCACAACGTGCGACGGTGCTCACACTTGTCCGTATTGCTGCCCATGGCGCAGCCAGCGGTCGAGCAACGGGCTGACATGCTCCGGCCAGCGCTCCAGCAACGCTTGGGCGGCGTCGCGCACGGCGGGCAATAGATCGGCGTCGCGCATCAGGTCGGCGACCTTGAATTGCAGCAGGCCGGTCTGGCGCGTGCCGAGCATTTCGCCGGGACCGCGCAGTTCGAGGTCTTTTTCGGCGATGACAAAACCGTCGTTGGTTTCACGCATGATACCGAGACGCTGACGGCCAATTTGCGACAGCGGCGGATGGTAGAGCAGCACGCAATGGCTGGCGGCGCTGCCTCGACCGACACGGCCGCGCAACTGGTGCAATTGCGCGAGACCGAGGCGCTCGGGGTTTTCGATGATCATCAGGCTGGCGTTGGGCACGTCGACACCGACTTCGATCACGGTGGTGGCGACTAGCAGTTGCAGGTTGCCGGCCTTGAACTCGGCCATCACGGCGGCTTTTTCCACCGGCTTCATGCGCCCGTGAATCAGCCCGACCTTCAGCTCGCCGAGGGCGGCGGTGAGGTCTTCATAGGTGGTTTCGGCGGCCTGACAGGTCAGCTCTTCCGACTCTTCAATCAGCGTGCACACCCAATAAGCCTGGCGCCCTTCGGCGCAGGCACCGCGCACCCGTTCGATGACTTCCACACGCCGAGTATCGGTGATCAACACGGTGTTGACCGGCGTTCGACCGGGAGGCAGTTCGTCGAGGATCGAGGTGTCGAGGTCGGCGTAGGCGCTCATGGCCAACGTGCGCGGAATCGGCGTGGCGGTCATGATCAATTGATGTGGACACATGCGTCCACCGACGCCTTTCTGGCGCAACGCCAAGCGCTGCTGCACGCCGAAACGGTGTTGTTCGTCGATGATCACCAACGCGAGGTTCTTGAACTGCACTTCGTCCTGGAACAGCGCGTGAGTGCCGACCACCATCGGCGTGCCGCTGGCGATTTGTTCCAGTGCGGCCACGCGGTTCTTGCCTTTGAGCTTGCCGGCCAGCCACGCAACTTCGATGCCCAGCGGTTCGAGCCAGCGCTTGAAGGTGATGAAGTGCTGCTCGGCGAGGATCTCGGTGGGCGCCATCAACGCGACCTGGTAACCGGCTTCCAGTGCCTGAAGTGCGGCAAGGGCGGCGACCACGGTTTTGCCCGCGCCGACGTCACCTTGAATCAGGCGCAGCATCGGCTCGTGCTGGCTCAGGTCGTAGGCGATTTCGTTGCCGACTCGTTGTTGAGCACCGGTCGGTGCAAAGCCCAGATTGGCCAGATACTTGGCCGGCAGTTGGGTGGCTTTGGGCATCGCTGGTGCGCGCAGGGAACGCATGCTCTCGCGCAGGCGCTGCTGGGACAGTTGATGGGTCAGCAGTTCTTCAAAGGCCAAACGGTGCTGCGCCCAGTGATGACCGAGGGCGAGTTCGTCGACGTCGGCATCGGCCGGAGGGTGATGCAGGTAGCGGATGGCGTCGGCCAGCGGCGCGAGTTGATAGTCACGCGCCAGTTCGGTCGGCAGCCAGTCGGGCAGGCTGGTCGGGCCGAGCATCGATAGGGTTTGCATGCACAGTTGGCGCAAACGCTGTTGGGTCAGGCCTTCGGTGAGCGGATACACCGGGGTCAGGGTTTCATCCACCGGCGGCGGCTCGTCGCCGGTAATGGCTCGGTATTCCGGGTGATAGATTTCCAGCCCCGAGGCACCGGGCCGCGCTTCGCCGTAGCAGCGAATCCGCGTACCGCGCTTGAGGCCTTCTTTCTGCGCGTTGCTGAAATGGTAGAAGCGCAAGCTGAGCCCGCCGGTGCCGTCCTGCAAACGCACAACGAGGCTGCGGCGACGGCCCATGACCACGTCGGCGCCGCTGACGGTGCCTTCGATCACGGCGTCTTGCCCCGGTCGCAAATGGCCAATCGGGACCACGCGGGTGCGGTCCTGATAGCGCAGCGGCAGGTGGAACAGCACGTCCTGAAGGTTCTCCAGGCCGACCTTGGCCAGCTTCTCGGCCATGGCCTCGCCGACACCCTTGAGTGCCGTCACCGACACTTGCGACAACTCGGTCATGACAGCAACTTAAGCCGCAGCCACCGGCGCGGATGGCTTGGCCACCGAGCACAGGCGAATGGAGTCAGCGAGGATTTCAATTGCTTTCGGCCGCGGGAAGCTCGCGCGCCAGGCGATGGCCACGGTGCGGAACGGCACCGGCGGTGTCAGTGGGCGCACTTCGATGATGCCCGGGGCGTAGTGATGGCTGTCGACGGCCGACAGCGGCAAGATCGAGATGCCGAGGCCGGAGGCGACCATGTGGCGGATGGTTTCCAGGGAGCTGGATTCCACCGTGGTGTGCTTGGCGCCGTCGTTGCCTTTGGCCAGGGTCGGGCAGGCTTCCAGCACCTGATCGCGGAAGCAGTGGCCTTCGCCGAGCAGGAGCAGGCTCTTGTCGTTGAGCAGGCTGGCGTCGATGGATTCTTTCTGGGTCCAGGGGTGCTGGGCCGGCATCAGGACGTAGAACGGCTCGTCGTAGAGCTGCAAGGTCAAAACGTCGGCTTCGTTGAACGGCAGGGCGATGATGATGGCGTCGAGTTCGCCATTGCGCAGTTTGTCGCGCAGCACGTGGGTGAAGTTTTCTTCGATATACAAAGGCATCTGCGGGGCGACCCGGTGCAATTGCGGAATCAGGTGCGGAAACAGGTACGGACCGACGGTGTAGATCGCGCCGACTTTCAGCGGGGCGGTCAGTTGGTTCTTGCCGGCCTGGGCCAATTCGCGGATGCCTTGGGCTTGCTCCAGGACCTTTTGCGCCTGGGCCACAATGCCTTCGCCGACCGGGGTCAGGCGCACGGCGCTCTTGCTGCGCTCGAAAATCAGCACACCGAGTTCGTCTTCAAGCTTTTTCACGCCCACCGACAGGGTCGGTTGACTGACGTGGCAACGCTCGGCCGCGTGGCCGAAATGCTGCTCTTGGGCGAGGGTAACGATGTAGCGTAATTCTGTGAGAGTCATAGCAAGCGTCCATGTAGTTGCGCGCCAAGCATAACGGCTGCAATCGATAGACGCACGTTATCAGAGTGAGTGTGTTGAGTGACACCGGGTAATGCGTGTTTACCGCTGGCAGATGCGCGAAAGGCACCTTTCGGTGCCTTTATGGCTGCTGTATGACCCTGTGGGAACGAGCCTGCTCGCGAAGGCGGTGTAACAGTCAACGAAGATGGTGAACGTGATGGCCTCTTCGCGAGCAGGCTCGCTCCCACATGGGTTTGTCGGTGACTTAACGCCGGCGTTTTTCCAGCGAGTAAACAAACGGTGCAATGATTTCGATGGCGCCATTGGTCAGCATATCGGCCGGTGGCTTGGGCAGTGGCTGGGCGCGGCGGATCATTTCCAGGGTGGCCCGGTCCAGATCGGCATTGCCAGAGGGGGTCACCAGTTCGAACGACACCACATTGCCTTCACCATCAACGACGAAGCGCAGGCGGTTGATGCCTTCCTTGCTCCGCGCCTGCGCACTGGCCGGGTACTTTTTGTACTTGGCCAGGTGAGCGAGCAGGGTGCCTTGCCAGCTGGCCTTGGCGGCTTGCTGCGCGGCTGATGGGCCCGGTGCCGGTTGTGCGGATTTCTCCGTCGGCGCATTGGTCGGTGGCGCCTCGCTCGGTTTTTCCTCGGACGGCTTCTCCTTCGGCGGCTCCGGCTTTTTCTCCACAGGCTTGGGCGGCTGCGGCTTGGGCTTGGGTTTGACCGGCTTGGGCACGGCAATTTCGGCCTTCGGCACTTCAGCCAGTTTCGGGATCGGCAGCTCTTCCACCGGGGCCGGAGGCTGCGGCGGCGTGATCACCTTTGGCGGTGCAGGCGGTGGCGGTGCCGGGACCGGTGCCAGCTCGACCATCATGGCCTGCGGCGGCAACTCGATCGGCGGGCGCGAGGACCAGTTCAACGCCAGCGCGATGGCCAGTGCGTGAACGCCCAGCACCACGGCCAGGCTCCCGCTGTAACGCGTCAGCTTATGGCGCGTCGTGATCATTTCTTGACTGCCGACTCGAGCCCGACCAGACCCACCTTCAGGTAACCGGCGGAGCGCAGGTTGTCCATCACGCTCATCAGGTCGCCGTAATCCACGCCTTTATCGGCCTGGAAGAAGATCGTCGTGTCTTTCTTGCCCTGGGTCTTGGCGTCCAGAGTGGCGCCGAGTGCTTCGGCCTTCACTTCGTCTTCGCCGAGGAACAGGCGCTGGTCAGCCTTGACGCTGAGGAACACCGGTTTCTCCGGACGTGGCGCCGGTTTGGCGCTGGAGGCGGGCAGGTCGACCTTGATGTCCACGGTGGCCAGCGGGGCTGCCACCATGAAGATGATCAACAGCACCAGCATCACGTCGATAAACGGCGTGACGTTGATTTCGTGGTTCTCGGCCAGATCGTCGTCTGCGCCTTCTTTTAAATGCAAGCCCATGGCTGATTACCCTACTTTGACCATGTGCGGTTGCGTGGAGCGCTCAGCGGTCGGCAGGTGATCGAGGTCACGGCTGACCAGCAGCAGGACTTCAGCCGAGGCGTCGGAGACTTGTGCCTTGTAACCCGCGATGGAGCGGGCGAAGACGTTGTAGATGACCACGGCCGGGATCGCTGCAACCAGACCCAGCGCGGTCGCCAGCAGGGCTTCGGCGATGCCGGGTGCCACGACAGCGAGGTTGGTGGTCTGTGTTTTGGCGATGCCGATGAAGCTGTTCATAATGCCCCAAACGGTACCGAACAAACCCACGAACGGCGCGGTGGAACCGATAGTGGCGAGGACACCGGTGCCGCTGCTCATATTGCGACCGCAGGCCGCCACCAGGCGCTCAAGGCGGAAGGCAACACGTTCCTTGATGCCTTCTTTCTCGCGGCTGTTGACCGACAAGCGCATTTCTTCCAGGGCGTCGTGGACCAGAAGGTTGGCAAGGGTGCCTTCCTTGGTCGCCGAAGCGCTGGCTTCTTTAAGGGTGGTGGCTTTTTTCAGGTGGATGATTTCGCTGCGCAGGCGACGCTTGGCGCCCATCAGCTCAAGACCCTTGGCGATCCAGATGGTCCAGGTGATGATCGAGGCGATGGCCAGACCAATCATCACGATTTTTACGATAATGTCGGCGTTCTGGTACATGCCCCATGGCGACAGGTCATGGGCCATGCCCAAGGTGTTGTCGGCTTCGAGCACTTCAGGAGCGTCTTCGGCAGCTACCGCCTGAACCGGATCGGTCGCGGCCGGAGCGGCAACAGGGGCGGCAGCATCGGCTGGCGCTGGAGCCACGGCGGCAGCTGGAGTGGCGGGTGCTTGTGCGTCAGCGAAAGCGGCGGTCGGTGCCAGCATCAGGCTGAGCAACAGAGCAGCCACTGCATGCCAGGCGCGAGGGCGTTTGGTTGGCGAAGCGAAGAATTGATTGCGTGTCATGCTGGCCGGACCTGAGAGAAAAAGACGGTTAATGTTCTTCCAGGCCTCGTGAGGGCCGAGAACAAAAGTGGCGTGCATTATTGCAAGTAATTCTTGTTAACAAAAGTAATAGAGTCTCTTTTTTTCTTGCATTGCTAGCCGCTCGTCCATTGCCGGCGCTAGTCTGTGTCTTTCCGATGGGAGTTTTCTGATGTCCATACCCTCAGTTTTGATCGCCGGTTGCGGTGATGTCGGCGGTCGTCTGGCCACGCAATTGGTGGCTTTGGGCTGGGAGGTTCATGGCCTGAGACGTGACGTCTCCCGCCTGCCCGAGGGCGTCATTGGCGTGGCCGGCGACTTGTTCAATGAAGACTGCCCGGCGACCTGGCCGGTCGGTGCGGTGGATTACCTGGTGTATTGCGCGGCGGCTACCGACCACGATGAAGCCGGATATCGCGCGGCTTATGTGCAGGGCTTGCAGCATGTGTTGGAGTGGCTGAACGACTACGGTCAGGTGCCGAATCGTCTGCTGTTTGTTTCCAGCAGCAGCGTATATGGCCAGCAGGATGGCGAATGGGTCGACGAGTCCTCGCCGACTGTTCCCGCAGGCTATTCAGGTCGATTGATGCTGGAGGCTGAGCAGGTCGCACTCAACAGCGGTATTGCGGCGAGCATTGTGCGCTTGACCGGCATTTATGGTCCTGGCCGCGAGTGGTTGCTGACGCAGGTACGGCGGGGTTATCGGGTGGCCGTTGATCCACCGCTGTACGGCAATCGTATTCACGCTGACGATGCGGCGGGATTGATGGCGTATATGCTTGAGGCAGATCGCCGAGGGGTGGCGCTGGATGATGTTTATATAGGTGTCGACGACGCGCCCGCACCGTTGGCGGAAGTGGTGGACTGGTTACGTGAGTATCTGGGTGTGACGGAGTGGGCCGACGATGCGACCGTGCGGCGTACAGGCAGCAAGCGTTGCAGCAATGCCCGAGCAAAGGCCTTGGGCTGGACGCCGAAGTACCCGAGCTATCGTGAAGGCTATGCCGCGATCCTCGAAGGTCGCGACTAACTTCCAGCCTCTATAATCCAAATGTGGGAGCGGGCTTGCTCGCGAAAGCGGTGTAGCAGTCAACGATGATGTTGAATGTTACGGCCCCTTCGCGAGCAAGCCCGCTCCCACATTGGTTTTGCGTTGGCACTAGAGCCGGGTTACTGCTTTTCCAGCAACCACTTGCGATCACCCGGCATGTAGGTCGGCTGCTCATCCTGCTGGGCTGTGTTGACCGCCTGGAAAATTTCCAGCTCTTTGCCTTTGCGGGCAAAAATCCATGGGCTGCCTTGGCCGTTCAGTTGTAACCACAGGCTGTCGTTGCCGCCGCTCATGGAGGCGCRGTCGCCCGCCAGGCACAGGGCATAGCGGTCAGCGCCGGGCAGGCCGATCACTTGGCCGTCCGCCTGAAACTGGACCGTACCGCCTTCGCCATTGCCATTGAGAACTTTCCAGCTACCGCCCATGTAAGCCGTGTACAACGCACGTTCGAAGCTCGCGCCAATCGGTGCGCCTTCCGGTACCTGGGCCTGCGCGCGGTCGAAAACTTGCTCCGACTCGTTTTCGGTCTCGGACTGGCTCAGTTGCTTGCCGTCACGTTTCAGTTCACTGCCGGAGCTGCCGTAAAAATCGATTTTCCATGCGCCGGACTTTTCGCCCAGCAGCTTGCCGTCGACGTTTTCAAAACCGTTGGTGTAACGAGCCTGACCGGCCTTGGTGTTGATGTCCCATTCCAGGTTCGGGCCATTGGCCTGGAGCGCTTCGCGCAGGGGGCCGCCTTTGGCTGCAGCATCGATCGCCACCTGATTGATCCAGGTGCCGCTGATGTCACGGTCGGCAGGGTTGCTGGCACAACCGCCCAAGAGTAGGGCGACCAGCGAGAGGGCTAGCGCGTGGCGCATGGTGGAATCCTTTCAAGGCAAGATCGGCGCAGCGCTTTTAGAGGGCTGCGCCGGACGTATTACTCGATGACCAGAATGGCATCCATCTCAACCTGCGAACCCTTTGGCAGGGCCGCTACGCCGATGGCGGCGCGTGCAGGGTAAGGCTGGTCAAAGTACTTGCCCATGATCTCGTTGACCTTGGCGAAGTGGCTCAGGTCGGTGAGGAAAATGTTCAGTTTGACGATGTCTTTGAACGAGCCACCAGCAGCTTCGGCCACGGCTTTAAGGTTCTCGAACACCTGGACGGTCTGGGCTTCGAAGCCTTCAACCAGCTCCATGGTTTTTGGGTCCAGAGGGATTTGACCCGACATGTAAACGGTATTGCCAGCCTTGATCGCCTGGGAATAAGTACCGATGGCGGCCGGGGCCTTGTCGCTGGTGATAACAGTCTTGGTCATGAATGACTCCTTGTAAGGGTGGGCTTCACGCGCGCATGCGGGTGATGCGAATCACCCCGGTCAAGGCGCGTAGTTTCTTGATCACGCGGGCCAGGTGCACGCGGTCGTGCACGCTGACCACCAGTTGGACCACGCTGATGCGACCATCGCGTTCGTCCATGCTGATTTTTTCGATATTGCCGTCGGCCGCGTTGACGCTGCTGGCCAGCAGCGCGATCAGGCCGCGTTGGTGTTCCAGCTCGACACGCAGTTCGACGTTGAATTCGCCGGTGACATCCTTGGCCCAGGACAGCTGGATGCATTTTTCCGGGTTGTGGCGGATTTCGCTGATGTTGCGGCAGTTGTCCAGGTGCACAACCATGCCTTTGCCGGCGGACAGGTGACCGACTATCGGGTCGCCCGGGATCGGCGTGCAGCACTTGGCGTAACTGAGTACCAAGCCTTCGGTGCCGCGGATTGCCAGCGGGCCTTCCGGGCTTGGCAACTGTTCGCCTTCGCCGAGCAGGCGGCGGGCGACCACGTAAGCCATGCGATTGCCAAGGCCGATGTCTTCGAGCAAGTCTTCGATCAGTTCCAGACGGTACTCGGCAAGCATCGCCTTGACGCGCTCGGCGGCGATTTTTTCCAGCGAACTGTCGAAACCGTTCAGCACCTTGTTCAGCAGGCGTTCGCCGAGATTGATGGACTCTGAGCGACGTTGCAGTTTCAACGCATGGCGGATGTGCGTCCGCGCCTTCCCGGTGACCACAAAATTGAGCCACGCCGGGTTCGGCCGAGCGCCGGGAGCGCTGACAATCTCGACCGTGGAGCCGCTTTGCAGCGGTTCAGACAGCGGTGCGAGTCGACGATTGATTCGACAGGCTATGCAGCTGTTGCCCACGTCGGTATGCACCGCGTAAGCGAAGTCGACCGCGGTGGAGCCTTTGGGCAGCTCCATGATCCGGCCTTTGGGCGTGAACACGTAGACCTCGTCCGGGAACAGGTCGATCTTCACACTTTCGATGAATTCCAGCGAGTTGCCGGCGCGTTGCTGCATTTCCAGCACGCCTTTGACCCACTGGCGGGCGCGGGCATGAGTGCCTTTTGGCTGCTCATCGCCGCTGGATTTGTACAGCCAATGGGCGGCGATGCCGTTGTTGGCCATCTCTTCCATTTCCCGGGTGCGGATCTGGATCTCGATCGGAACACCGTGCATGCCGAACAGCGTGGTGTGAAGCGACTGATAGCCGTTGGCCTTGGGGATCGCGATGTAATCCTTGAAGCGCCCCGGCAACGGTTTGTACAAATTATGCACAGCACCCAGCACGCGGTAGCAGGTGTCGACCTTGTCGACGATGATCCGGAACGCGTACACGTCCATGATCTCGTTGAAGGCCCGGCGCTTGCCGCGCATTTTCTTGTAGATGCCGTAGAGGTGTTTCTGACGACCGCTGACCTCGCCCTGGATGCCGTCGATGGCCAGGCAATGGCTGAGGGACTCTTCGATCTTGTTGACGATTTCCTTGCGGTTGCCCCGGGCGCGTTTGACCGCCTGGTTGATCCGCGCGGAACGCATCGGGTGCATGGCCTTGAAGCCGAGGTCTTCGAATTCTATGCGGATGGCGTGCATGCCCAGCCGGTTGGCGATGGGCGCATAGATTTCCAGGGTTTCCTTGGCGATCCGCCGGCGCTTTTCACCGGACAAGACTTCCAGCGTGCGCATGTTGTGCAGGCGGTCGGCGAGCTTGACCAGGATCACGCGAATGTCGCGCGCCATGGCCATGGCCATTTTCTGGAAGTTTTCGGCCTGGGCTTCGGCTTTGGTCTCGAAATTCATCTGGGTCAGTTTGCTGACCCCGTCGACCAGTTCGGCCACGGTTTCGCCGAACTGCGCTTGCAGCGCCTCTTTGGCAATACCGGTGTCTTCGATAACGTCATGCAACATCGCGGCCATCAGGCTCTGATGGTCCATGTGCATGTCGGCAAGAATATTCGCCACCGCAAGAGGATGCGTGACGTACGCCTCACCGCTACGTCGGCGTTGACCGTCGTGGGCTTGTTCGGCGTAGAAATACGCTCGGCGGACCAGGTTGACCTGGTCCTTGCCGAGGTAGGTCGATAAGCGATCGGCGAGGGCGTCTATGCTCGGCATGATAACTCCTGCCGTTCGCTATGACCCTGCGCCGTGCTACGTCGACCAGGCATAGGCTTAGACGGCCTCGTTGGACTCGTCCTCGAACGCTGCGAACAGCGGTTCGTCTTCGACGATTTCAGCATTGGCGATGAACTCGTAGCTCATCAGGCCTTCAGCGATTTCACGCAGCGCTACCACGGTAGGCTTGTCGTTTTCCCACTGAACCAGTGGCTCTTTGCCGCCGGTGGCCAGTTGACGGGCACGCTTGGTGGACAGCATGACCAGTTCAAAACGGTTTTCCACGTGGTTCAGGCAGTCTTCAACGGTTACGCGGGCCATGGTATTCCTCGGAGCGAATGCAATATGCGCGCTGCCCGGGTGGGCGAGCGGACTAGACAGTTTAAAAAATCACCAGCGATTAGGGAAGCGCTGATTTTTTGACCAAGCTCTTCAACGCGCTGCAAGTGCCAATGTAAAGCCCTTGCAGCGGTTTTGGGAAGTGTTGTTTAGCCGAGCAATTCAGCCAAAAGTTTTCCATTACGCTGCTGCTGACGCTTCTGATGCAGCTGATTGGCGCGGAATATCGCCTGCAAATCGCTCAGCGCGTGGGCGAAATCGTCGTTGATGATCAGGTAATCGTAGTCAACGTAGTGGCTCATTTCGCTGACCGCTTCACGCATCCGGCCGTCAATGACCTCTGCGCTGTCCTGGCCGCGATTGTTCAAGCGCTGATGCAAGGCTTGGAGGGACGGCGGCAAAATGAAGATCGAGCGCGCTTGAGGCATCAACTTGCGCACCTGCTCGGCGCCCTGCCAGTCGATCTCCAGAATCAGGTCGTGGCCTTCGTCCAGCGTCTGCTGCAGATGGCTTTGCGAGGTGCCATAGAGGTTGCCGAACACTTCGGCGCGCTCCAGGAAATCCCCGTGCTCGATCATCTTCACGAACTCTTCGCGTGAGACGAAGTTGTAGTTCACGCCGTTCACTTCACCGGGTCGCATGGCGCGGGTGGTGTGGGAGACCGAGACGCGGATCTCCTGATCTGCGTCAGTCAAGGCCTTGACCAGGCTGCTCTTGCCCGCGCCCGAAGGGGCGGAAATGATGTACAGGGTGCCGGTGCTGTGGGTCATGTCGGGTTTGCCTTACTCAATATTCTGCACTTGTTCGCGCATCTGCTCGATCAACACCTTGAGGTTGACCGCAGCCTGGGTGCTGCGCGGGTCGAAGGCTTTGGAGCCCAGTGTGTTGGCTTCGCGATTGAGTTCCTGCATCAGAAAGTCCAAGCGCCGACCGGCGGCGCCACCGGATTTGAGCACCCGGCGAACTTCGATGATGTGAGTGCTCAGGCGATCCAGTTCTTCGGCGACGTCGCTCTTTTGCGCGAGCATGACCATTTCCTGCTCCAGCCGTTGCGGGTCCAGGTCGGCCTTCATGTCGGCGAAGCGGTCGAGGACTTTCTGGCGCTGGGTGGCGAGCATCTGCGGGACCAGTTCGCGCAGAGTAACGACGTCTTCTTCAATGGAGGTCAGGCGATCGTTGATCAACCGCGCCAACTCCGCGCCTTCGCGCTCGCGGCCAGCCTTGAGTTCTTTCAGGCCTTCGTTGAACAGCGCCAATGCTTCGGCATTCAAGGCTTGCGGGTCGGTGGCATCGCCTACCAGCACGCCGGGCCAGGCCAGCACTTCCAGCGGGTTGAGCGCCGCTGGATTTTTGATCAGGCTGGCGATCGTCTCGGCGGCGGCGACCAATTGCGCGGCGCGCTCGCGGTCCACTTGCAGCGGTTTATCGGTGTTTTCTTCGGTGAAGCGCAGGGTGCATTCAAGCTTGCCCCGGGAGATGCTTTGGCGCAGGGCCTCGCGGACCGCGCCTTCGAGGTCGCGAAAGGACTCCGGCAGACGCAAGTGCGGCTCCAGGTAGCGGCTGTTGACCGAGCGCAGTTCCCAGCTCAGGGTGCCTTGGGTGCCGGCTTTTTCTACGCGGGCGAAGGCGGTCATGCTGTGCACCATGGGGGTACCTCGCAAGTCGGGCCGATGCGTTACCAAAGGTTTCGCGGACCCGATATCTGTGAATGAAAGCCGACAGGCAGCAAAGGCGCAGGATTGTAGCGCAGTGGGGCGGATGCGCCCAAACACACGCTGTCACAAAGGGCTGCAAGCCGTCGGTAAAGCGCTGTTCAGGGCCTTCGATCGTCGGGCGAATTTTTTAGAAGTGCCCAGTCGTGGCTGGCGGCTCTATAATGCTCGGCAGTTTTCCGTCCTCCGTACAGGTATTCCCTATGAAACGTCCAAGTGGTCGCGCTGCCGATCAGCTCCGCTCGATCCGCATTACCCGCAACTACACCAAACACGCCGAGGGTTCTGTACTGGTCGAGTTCGGTGATACCAAAGTCATCTGCACCGTCAGCGTCGAAAACGGCGTGCCACGGTTCCTCAAAGGCCAGGGCCAGGGCTGGCTGACTGCCGAATACGGCATGCTGCCGCGCGCCACTGGCGAGCGTAACCAGCGTGAAGCGAGCCGTGGCAAGCAAGGCGGCCGTACCCTGGAAATCCAGCGCCTGATCGGTCGCTCCCTGCGCGCTTCGCTGGACATGTCCAAGCTGGGCGACGTGACCCTGTACGTCGACTGCGACGTGATCCAGGCTGACGGCGGCACCCGCACTGCGTCCATCACTGGTGCCATGGTTGCCCTGGTCGATGCCTTGAAAGTCATCAAGAAACGCGGCGGCCTGAAAGGCGGCGACCCGTTGAAACAAATGATCGCTGCCGTTTCCGTGGGCATGTACCAGGGCGAGCCTGTGCTCGACCTCGACTACCTGGAAGACTCGGCTGCCGAGACCGACCTGAACGTGGTCATGACCAGTACGGGCGGTTTCATCGAAGTCCAGGGCACAGCCGAAGGCGCGCCGTTCCAGCCAGAAGAGCTGAACGCCATGCTGGAGTTGGCGAAGAAAGGCATGAGCGAAATCTTCGACCTGCAGAAGGCTGCACTGGCCGACTGACCGGATGGAACCCAGCAAGGAGGACGCTATGAGTGACGAGCAACAGGTACTTCCCACCCCGAGCAAAGAAGTTCGGCAGTGGGCGATGTWTTGTCACTTGTCCGCCTTGCTGGGGATCTGGATTCCGTTCGGTACTCTGATCGGCCCGCTGATTCTCTKGCAGATGAAGCGTGAAATGGACCCCTTCATCGATGCGCAAGGCAAAGAGGCGCTGAACTTTCAGATCACCGTCGCCATAGCCTCCGCCATCTGCTTCCTGCTGATGGTGGTGATTGTGGGGTTCCTCCTGTTGGGTCTGGTTGCTATTGGTGCATTGGTGCTGACGATCATTGCTGGCGTGAAGGCTAATGAAGGGTTTCCTTACCGGTATCCATTCACTTGGCGGTTGATCAAATAACGATCAGCGCTGATGCCGCATTGGAAAATCAGCGTGCACAATACAGCCGACAGTAATCCAACTGTGTGAAACGCAGTTCGCCGCGGTTTTAAAGCCAATGCCCTGAATTATCGGGGCATTTGTTTTTCAGACAACAGATAAACTTCTCTAGCTGTTTGCGACGGTTGTCATGTGTGGTATCCCCGCGTTGCAGGAGTTTGCCTTGCACGTATCGTTCTTACACTTTTAGTCACAACTGCTACGCTTCAGCTCAGCCTATGTGCTTGGCAGCGAGACTTGGCGGTTGATAAAGTTGCCACAAGTTAATTTAACCAAGAAATATTTCGTTATATTCAGACCATTGACGGTCTTTGAATCTAAACTAATCAGGGTTGAGACGATCAACCTGTTCAAGGGGCGAAGCCAGGTAAAAAGTTCGCCCCTGAATATATATTAAAGAATATCCCAATGGTTCAGCTCGATTTTTATGGAACACTGGTTGCCGCCTCTTTAGTACTGTTACTGGGGCGTGGTCTTGTCACTCGCGTTGGTTTTTTACGCACCTACAATATCCCTGAGCCTGTAGCAGGCGGCCTGGTGGTTGCCCTGGTGCTTTTGGCTTTGCGCTTCTTTGATATTGAAGTCCGGTTTGATACTTCACTGCAGGCTCCCTTGATGTTGGCGTTTTTTGCCACCATTGGCTTGAGTGCAGACTTCGCCAGCCTGAAAAAAGGCGGGCGCGTAGTGGGAGTTTTTGTATTGGCAGTCACTGGGCTTTTGGTGATCCAGAATGCCATGGGCATCGGGCTCGCAAAGGCGTTGGGGCTCGATCCGTTGATGGGGCTTCTGACCGGCTCGATTACGTTGGCGGGCGGTCACGGTACCGGCGCTGCGTGGGGAGCGACGTTCAGTGAGAAGTTTGGCCTGGCTTCCGCCTCCGAGCTTGCGATGGCGTCTGCGACGTTTGGCTTGGTGCTGGGCGGTTTGATTGGTGGTCCGGTCGCGGGCCTGCTCATCAAGCGTGTTCAGGCACCTGGCCTTGAACAAGAAAAGCCACGGATGCCAAAGGGCTTTGAGCAGCCGAACAAAGAGCGTTCGATCACGCCATTTACGTTTATCGAGACACTCGCTCTGATCTCGGTCAGCCWGCTGGCAGGGACCCTCCTGAATGGCGCGCTGCGCGAAACCGCATTTGAGTTGCCGACCTTCGTTTGCGTGTTGTTCGTGGGTGTGGTTTTGCGCAACGGACTTTCAGCGCTTGGCTTGTATCAGGTGTTTGAGCGTGAAGTCTCGGTGCTGGGGAATGTCAGCTTGTCGCTGTTTCTGGCGATTGCCCTGATGTCGCTCAAGCTGTGGGATCTGGCTTCGCTGGCGTTGCCGTTCTTCATCATCTTGGCTGCGCAAACGTTGGTCATGGCTCTCTTTGCTATTTTTGTGACGTTCAGAGTCATGGGTAGCAACTACGATGCGGCGGTGCTGGCGGCAGGACACTGCGGTTTCGGACTGGGTGCCACGCCAACGGCCATCGCGAACATGCAGGCGGTGACTCAGCGTTACGGGCCTTCGCAGATAGCATTCCTGGTGGTGCCAATGGTGGGGGCGTTCTTCATCGACATCATTAATGTCATCGTGATCAAGCTGTACCTTGCGCTGCCGTTCTTTGCCGCTGGTTGAAGGTCTGATCACTGTTAACGATCCACAAAAAATGCCCGTATCTTGCGATACGGGCATTTTTTCTTCCGGCTAGCTGACCGCCGAAATTTCACAGGTCTGAGCGATGTCCGCTTTTTTGTATCTGCGAAACGACGCTTAAATGGTCAGCGTCCAATCGTAGTCCACGATCAGCGGTGCGTGCTGCGAGAACCGCGGCTGACGTGGCAGGCGTGCGCTGCGAACAAAGCGGCGCAAGCCCGGGGTCAGCAACTGGTAGTCGAAACGCCAGCCCAGGTTGAGCATCTCAGCCTGTTCGTTGTCCGGCCACCAGCTGTACTGGTCACCTTCGCGGCTGACTTCGCGCAGGGCATCGACATAGCCCATATTGC
>NZ_JBFULH010000026.1:0-26845 GCF_056400445.1 Pseudomonas sp. P5_B2
ATACCGAACAGGGCCGCCGTGTTATCGCCATGGGCTTCTTTCGAGCGTTTGGCCCAACGCAACGACAACTCCATCGACACGCGAGCGACGTCTTCGTCAGCCGGGTACGGGGTGCATTCGTCGAAAATCATCACGATGTCCGAGCCCAGGTCACGCTGAACCTGCATCGACTCTTCCGGACCCATGAACACTTTGGCGCCGTCGACCGGAGAAGCGAAGGTCACGCCCTCCTCCTTGATCTTGCGCATTGCGCCCAGGCTGAACACCTGAAAACCACCGGAGTCGGTCAGAATCGGGCCTTTCCACTGCATGAAATCATGCAGGTCGCCGTGCTTCTTGATCACTTCGGTGCCAGGACGCAGCCACAAGTGGAAGGTGTTGCCCAGAATGATTTCCGCGCCGGTGGCGATGATATCCCGCGGCAACATGCCCTTGACCGTGCCGTAGGTGCCCACCGGCATGAACGCCGGGGTTTCTACGGTGCCGCGTGGAAAGGTCAAACGACCGCGACGAGCCTTGCCGTCAGTAGCAAGCAACTCAAACGACATACGACTTTGGCGACTCATTCTTTGTCCTCAGGGCCACGTGGTGCGGGGTTACGGGTGATAAACATCGCATCACCGTAGCTGAAAAAGCGGTATCCATGCTCGACGGCCGCTTTATAGGCAGCCATGGCTTCGGGATAACCGGCGAACGCCGAAACCAGCATCAACAGCGTGGATTCGGGCAAATGGAAGTTGGTGACCAAGGCATCGACCACATGAAACGGTCGGCCCGGGTAGATAAAGATATCGGTGTCGCCACTGAACGGCTTGAGCACGCCATCGCGCGCAGCACTTTCCAGCGAACGCACGCTGGTGGTCCCCACAGCCACCACGCGACCACCGCGAGCGCGACACGCCGCCACCGCATCCACTACGTCTTGGCCGACTTCCAGCCATTCGCTGTGCATGTGGTGATCTTCGATCTTCTCGACGCGCACCGGCTGGAACGTACCGGCGCCAACGTGCAAGGTCACGAACGCCGTCTCGACGCCCTTGGCGGCAATCGCCTCCATCAGCGGCTGATCGAAATGCAGCCCCGCCGTCGGCGCCGCCACCGCGCCCAGGCGCTCGGCGTAGACCGTCTGATAACGCTCGCGGTCCGAACCTTCATCCGGGCGGTCTATATAAGGCGGCAAAGGCATGTGCCCGACGCGATCAAGCAGCGGCAACACCTCTTCGGCGAACCCCAGCTCGAACAACGCATCGTGACGCGCCAGCATCTCGGCCTCGCCACCGCCATCGATCAGGATCTTGGAACCCGGCTTCGGCGACTTGCTGGAACGCACATGCGCCAGCACGCGATGACTGTCGAGCACGCGCTCAACGAGGATTTCCAGCTTGCCGCCGGAAGCCTTCTGGCCAAACAGCCGCGCCGGAATGACCCGGGTATTGTTGAACACCATCAAATCGCCCAGGCGCAAATGCTCAAGCAAATCAGTGAATTGACGGTGTGCCAGGGCGCCGCTGACCCCATCAAGGGTCAACAGGCGACTGTTGCGACGCTCGGCCAAAGGATGGCGGGCGATCAGCGAATCTGGGAGTTCGAAGGTAAAGTCAGCAACGCGCATGATGGGGTTCGTCTAGCAGGGGCGGGAAGTCTAGCCGAAAAAGTGAAAATTCTCTATGTACCTGATTGACCGACGGTAATCTCATCTCTATACTCCGCGGCCATTGAGCCCTGATGGCGGAATTGGTAGACGCGGCGGATTCAAAATCCGTTTTCGAAAGGAGTGGGAGTTCGAGTCTCCCTCGGGGCACCAAAATTAAGAAAGGTCTTGCTTAGCAAGGCCTTTTTTTTCGTCTGCCGAAAAGTGCCTGACACAACGTCGACCTGTAGGAGCCGGCTTGCTGGCGATGCTTTTGATTTCTCGCATCCTCGGTTGGTACGACAATTCTCAAGGATTCACCCTATGGAACTGCTGCTGGAAACTGTTGCTCTGTTCTGCCTCAAGCTTGCTTATGAGACGGAAGATTCGAGTCCGATTCTTCGGGATGATTTGGTGATGAGTGAGTATGAGCGGGAGGTTTTTGGGTTGTTGGTAAGGCGGGGGGATGTTGAGGGGATTCAGTGTCGGGTGGCGCACTGCATTGGTTTGGCGCTGGACGCTATAGGTGGTGTTGATACGCCGCTTGGGCGAGAGCTACATCGGTTGTCTGCTGATTTCAGTGATGCGCGGACGATGGAGCAGCTTGAGGCGCCGGTCATTGCGCTTAGGGATTATTTGAAAGACATTCAGTGAATGATGATCCAGCTTGCACACCGGGCGTTTCCGTCTTGTCTTGAACAAGAGGTGAAGACTCTCGACTTGGTTATGGGCCAGCCCCACCAAGCGCGCGTGGTAATGCATCGATTCAGAGAGGTTAGGATCGGTGCGGGAGGAATTGGTCATTCCCTACCGGTTTTATCATCAGGATCATGAGGGCACCTTCGCCCACCTGACTGAAACCCAGAGCATTTTTTATTCGTGTCTTCTGACACCGCACCACGATGGCCTGTAGTGGTCTAATGAAACCGGACACCCATTTAGGCGAGAATGCTCGCCAGATCGAGGTGTCAGATGACCAAACAACGCCGTTCCTTTTCTGCTGAATTCAAACGCGAGGCTGCCGACCTCGTGCTCAAGCAAAACTACAGCTACATCGAAGCCAGTCGTTCACTCGGCGTCGGCGAGTCAGCCCTGCGCCGCTGGGTCGATCAGGTTCAGCAGGAGCGCCAAGGCGTCACTCCACAGAGCAAAGCGCTGACCCCGGAACAGCAGAAAATCCAGGAGCTGGAAGCCCGGATCGCCCGCCTTGAACGGGAAAAATCGATATTAAAAAAGGCTACCGCGCTCTTGATGTCGGAAGATCACGAGCGTACGCGCTGATCAATCAGCTGAGCGTCCATGAGCCGACTGATTGGCTGTGCAAGGTGTTTGAAGTCCCCCGTTCGTGCTACTACGCCCAGCGCCTTCGGCGCCGCACGCCAGATGTCGAACGGCTTCGGTTACGCAGTCGAGTGAGCGAGTTGTTCACGCAAAGTCGTAGTGCAGCGGGCAGCCGCAGCATCCTGTCGCTGATGCGCGAGGACGGTGAGCAGCTCGGTCGATTCAAAGTGCGCAGCTTGATGCGCGAGCTTGATTTAGTCAGTAAGCAACCCGGATCGCATGCCTACAAAAGAGCGACGGTAGAACGACTCGATATCCCGAACACCTTGAACCGCGAGTTCGATGTCCCAGCCCCCAACCGAGTGTGGTGCGGCGACATCACCTACATTTGGGCCCAGGGGAAATGGCATTACCTGGCGGTCGTGCTGGACCTTTGCGCGCGCCGGGTGGTGGGCTGGGCGTTGTCGGAAAAGCCGGACGCCGATCTGGTTATCAAGGCGCTGGACATGGCTTACGAGCAACGAGGAAGGCCTCAAGGCCTGTTGTTTCACTCTGATCAAGGGTCGCAGTATGCGAGTCGTTTATTTCGCCAGCGGCTATGGCGCTATCGCATGCGCCAGAGCATGAGTCGCCGGGGAAATTGCTGGGACAACGCGCCAATGGAACGCGTGTTCCGCAGCTTGAAAACCGAATGGGTGCCGACTCTGGGTTACAGAACGGCTCAAGAAGCCCAGCGCGATATCAGCCAATTTTTGATGCATCGGTACAACTGGATTCGACCCCATCAATTCAACGGTGGGCTGGCGCCAGCTCGGGCCGAAGAAAAACTTAACGTCGTGTCCGGGATTAGTTGACCACTACAGAACAAAGGACGCCGAGCCAGGCCGAACCACGCCAAAGTAACTTTGATAGGAGTCAGAAAAATGCTGCATGAGATTCTTGCATTCGACAAGGGAACTGAGGAGTTGGCGTTCAGCATTGAAATCCCCGCCGACCAGTTCGATCAATTGGCAGAGCTTATGGCGTGGAGTGAGCCGAAAGACGCCATTTATGAATACGACTTAACGCCAGATCAGATAAGTCGCCTTGAAAGCATGACTGGAAAAACCTTCAGCAGTCCGGATTACATCTTTCAACTGTCCTGTAGTGCCTGATGGAATTTGTCGGCGCGTCCATTCTGCGGCCATTTGGATAAGTCCGATTTGGGAACAACGGTGACCGGAACAAAGGTGACAGATTTATTTATCTGAAAAATAAATCTGTCCCCTTTTTGGTCCAAGGATTTTTCAGCATCACAAGGACGTATCAATGCGGCAAATCGCACTCAGCAACAAGCCACTCAGAGGCATTCCCCGCCGCCTTCGCGCTCTGGAGCGATGGGCCTCCAGTTTTCGCGACGAGTTTTACCCGCGATCCGCGCAAATGGAGCGCTACACACACTGGAAGATCCCGGTGCATGAGGCCCTGGTCGAAGGTCCTCACGCCAGGATCGAAGTTCAGGCCTTCTGCATTCAGCAACTGCTCGAAGCCGCTAGCCACCTGTCCAACGCTGCTGACCGCTCGCAGGGATATTATCGGGTCGCTTGCCTGCTGACGTGGCCATGGGTTCATCAGAGCGAGATCACCGTCTTCTATGATCGGGACTATTATTTGGGTTTTCTTGGTGAAACCAACGCGCTCATGCCAGAGCGGATTAGTTGTGCACTAGCGTTGCACACGCCCGCAAATTTCATCGAGCACGGACATGACGTAACTCAGCCGGACGATGAGGTCGCAGTGCAGTGGTGGTGCATCGGGGAGCCGGCCTGATTGCTTTGGCGAGTTCGGGCTCGCTCTTACGAGGGTGGTTGGAACACTGTTGGAAGAGTTGGCTTAGGTAACTTCCATGTTCCAGAAACAAGAAGGCCCGAACGTAATGCCGGACTGAGCCAGCACCAGAGGATCGGGCGCGATTGGGATTGATGCTGTCGAAGCCTGATCGCCATGTCAACGTCGACGTCACATAAAACACTGCTTTGTGCCGGCACCTAAACGGGCGGAGGCTAAGGCTGGGAGGTAGTGGCTAGCTTTAAGCATGGATGTTGGCTGGGCTGGCGCTTTCGCGGGCAAGCCCTAATGCCGGTCAGTTACGCAATTTCTGCGGTAACGCAATTGTTGTAGCAGCTGGCGAAGCCTGCGTCGGCCGGTCCGAGCTCGGGCGCAGCAGTCGTAAAACCGGAGTTTGCGGTATACCTGAAACACCGCATCGCCTGATTTCACGACTGCTGCGCAGCCGAACGCAGGCTTCGCCAGCTGCTACAGATCGCGTTATGGCTTAACTGATCGGCATTAGCGCAAGCCCGCTCCCACAGGGCTTGCGGCTAGCTGGAGGCCGTTGTTGGCCCCGAGTTTTTTCGGGGCTTTTTAGTGTTCGGGTCAGAGCAGATGCTGGGAAATCAGTTTTGAGATTTCCACCATCGACGTCTTGCCGGTGAATTCGAATTTTACTTTGCCCAGTGACGAGAAATAGATCTCCAGCTCTGAATCCAGGTCGAAGGTGCCGGACGTTTCCACCGAGTACGCCACGATGTTTTTGTAGGGCAGCGAGGTGAAGTCTTTTTTGCTGCCGGTGATGCCCTGCACGTTGACGGCGATGATGCGTTTGTTGGTAAACACTACGCCGTCGCGCATGGATTTGTAGGCGTCGATGACCTGCTCCCCTTCCAGCAGCAGCGCGCTGACGCGTTCGGCGTATTCTTCGTTTTGCTTGAGTTTGAAGAAGCCTTTGTTGTTGAAATCAATCATCTGTCATTCCCTGTCTTTTGAATGTAAATCCCGTGTACGAGCTGCGTACGGCGCCTTGGGCCGGGCCTCGTCTAGACTTGATGGGTAGTCGTAGAAAGAACCAAACACGTCGCTTTGGTGCAGTCGAATCAATAGCAGCGTGGCAAGCTCCCTTAATGCCCTTTTGAGGTGCGGCGAAGACCGCGCCGGGTACAACAAGATGCCCGCTCAGGGTGCCCTGGCCAACGGCCTGACAATGCCACGATACCGTGACGTGGTGTGAGTGCCGCAGCCGACACTTTCGGACGACCGACGACCGCCTGGTTTGTCCGTGACCGTGAGGATTGCTGAATGCCTGATGAGATGTTGCACCTGCCGATGGTCAACAGCCTGCTGGAGCGCCACAAGGGCACCCCCGGCGCACTATTGCCCATCCTTCATGAGATTCAGGCCGGTATCGGTTACATCCCCGATGCCGCCATCCCCGAGATTGCCCACGCCCTCAATCAGAGTCAGGCGGAGATTCGTGGGGTGATCAGTTTTTACCATGACTTCCGCACTGCGCCTCCCGCGCGGCATATTCTGCGTCTATGCCGGGCCGAGTCCTGCAAGAGTCGCGGTGCTGAGCAGCTTGCGGCGCAGTTGCGTGATCGCCTGCAACTGGATGACCACGGCAGCAGCGCCGATGGCAGCATCAGTCTGCGTCCGGTTTATTGCCTCGGTGCTTGTGCTTGTTCGCCAGCGCTTGAGCTGGATGGTCAGGTGCATGCGCGGCTGAGCGCTGAGCGTCTGGATGCATTGCTCGACGCTTGCCGGGAGGACGTATGAGCCTCTATCTGTCCTGTGATTCCCTGGCCCGTGCCGTCGGTGCCGATGAGGTGGCCACGGCCCTTGCCAGCCAAGACCTGCAACGCACCAGCTCGCGCGGTCTGTACTGGCTGGAACCGCTGCTGGAAGTGGACAGTCCGCAAGGCCGGATCGGCTTCGGCCCGCTGACCGCTGCTGATGTGCCGTCCGTGCTCGATGCATTGCAAGGCGAGCCCTCCGCTCATCCGCTGGCCTTGGGTCTTGTGGAAGAATTGCCGTATCTGAAGTCTCAACAACGTTTGCTGTTCGCCCGCGCCGGTATCACCCGGCCGCTGTCGCTGGACGATTACCGAGCCCACGGCGGTTTCGAGGGTTTAAAAAGGGCCGTCACTATTGGCGGCGATGAGACCGCGACTGCGGTATTCGATTCAGGCCTGCGTGGCCGTGGCGGCGCAGCCTTCCCTGCCGGGATCAAATGGCGCACGGTGCGCGCCACCCAAGCGGTGCAGAAGTACATTGTATGCAACGCCGACGAAGGCGACTCCGGCACGTTCGCCGACCGCATGTTGATGGAAGGCGACCCCTTCCTGCTGATCGAAGGCATGGCCATTGCCGGCATCACCGTCGGCGCCAGCTACGGCTACATCTACGTGCGCTCGGAATATCCACAGGCCGTCGCCACGCTGAACGAGGCGCTGGAGATTGCCCGGACTAACGGCTACCTCGGCGCCAATGTCGGCGGCAGCGGCTTGGCCTTCGACATGGAAGTGCGCGTCGGGGCCGGCGCTTACATCTGCGGTGAAGAAACCGCGCTGCTGGACTCGCTCGAAGGCAAACGCGGGATCGTCCGCGCCAAGCCACCGATTCCCGCGTTGAAGGGGCTGTTCGGCCTGCCGACGCTGGTGCACAACGTGCTGACCCTGGCCTCGGTGCCGCTGATTTTGGCCAAGGGTGCGCAGTTCTATCGCGATTACGGCATGGGCCGTTCCCTCGGCACGATGCCCTTCCAATTGGCGGGCAATATTCGTCGTGGCGGCCTGGTGGAACGGGCCTTCGGCCTGACGCTGCGGGAACTGGTGGAAGACTACGGTGGCGGCACCGCGAGTGGCCGACCGCTAAAAGCTGCGCAGGTCGGTGGCCCGCTCGGCGCCTGGGTGCCGCCGTCGCAATTCGACACGCCGCTGGATTACGAAGCCTTCGCCGGTATCGGCGCGATGCTCGGTCACGGTGGTGTGGTGGTGGCTGATGACACGTTGGACATGGCCCACATGGCGCGCTTCGCCATGCAGTTCTGCGCCGAGGAATCCTGTGGCAAATGCACGCCCTGCCGCATCGGCTCGACCCGGGGCGTGGAGGTGATCGACCGCCTGCTGGCCGCGCCGGACCAGAGCGGTCGCGATGAACAGGTGATCATCCTCAAGGACCTGTGCGACACACTGCAATACGGTTCGCTGTGCGCATTGGGCGGCATGGTTTCCTTTCCTGTCGCCAGCGCCCTCAAGTATTTCCCCGCCGACTTCGGTCTGCAGTCCTCGGAGGCCGACCAATGATCACTCTCTTCGACCCGAACACCGATATCGATCTGGGCACTCCGGCCCGCGAAAGTCAGGTGCAGGTCACCCTGAACATCGACGGCCGCAGCATCAGCGTGCCCGAAGGCACCTCCGTGATGCGCGCCGCTGCGCTGATGGGTACCACGATTCCGAAACTGTGTGCAACCGACAGCCTCGAAGCCTTCGGCTCTTGCCGCATGTGCCTGGTGGAGATCGACGGCATGCGCGGTTACCCGGCGTCCTGCACCACGCCGGTCAGCGAAGGCATGAGCGTGCACACCCAGACGCCAAAGCTCGCGACCCTGCGCCGCAACGTCATGGAGTTGTACATCTCCGATCACCCGCTGGACTGCCTGACCTGCTCGGCCAACGGCAACTGCGAGCTGCAAACCGTCGCCGGTCAGGTCGGCCTGCGGGAAGTGCGTTACGGCTATGAAGGCGACAACCATCTGGCGGACAAGAAAGACACCTCCAACCCCTATTTCGATTACGACCCGAGCAAGTGCATCGTCTGCAACCGCTGCGTGCGCGCCTGTGAAGAAACCCAGGGCACCTTTGCCCTGACCATTACCGGCCGCGGCTTCGAATCCCGGGTCGAGGCAGCCGGTGGCGAGAATTTCCTCGAGTCGGAATGCGTGTCTTGTGGTGCCTGCGTGCAAGCCTGCCCCACCGCGACGCTGATGGAAAAAAGCGTGGTCGAACTGGGTCAGCCCGAACGCAGCGTGATCACCACCTGTGCCTATTGCGGCGTGGGCTGCTCGTTCCGCGCCGAGATGAAAGGCGACCAGCTGGTGCGCATGGTTCCGGACAAGAACGGTCAGGCCAATCACGGCCACTCCTGCGTCAAAGGGCGCTTTGCCTGGGGCTACGCCACCCACCCGGATCGCATCACCAAGCCGATGATCCGCCAGCACATCAACGACCCTTGGCAGGAAGTCAGCTGGGATGAAGCGGTGACCTACGCCGCCAGCGAATTCCGTCGGCTACAGCAAAAATATGGCCGCGACTCCATTGGTGGCATCACCTCCAGCCGTTGCACCAACGAAGAAACCTACCTGGTGCAAAAACTGGTGCGCGCCGCGTTCGGCAACAACAACGTCGACACCTGTGCGCGGGTCTGCCACTCGCCGACCGGCTATGGCTTGAAACAAACCTTGGGCGAGTCCGCCGGCACCCAGAGTTTCGACTCGGTGATGCAGGCCGACGTGATCCTGGTGATGGGCGCCAACCCCAGCGATGCCCACCCGGTGTTCGCCTCCCAGCTCAAGCGCCGTCTGCGTGAAGGCGCGCGGCTGATTGTGATCGATCCACGCCGCATTGATCTGGTGGACTCGGTGCATGCCCGCGCTGAATATCATTTGGCCCTGCGCCCGGGCACCAACGTCGCGATGCTCAACGCCTTGGCCCACGTCATCGTCACCGAAGGCCTGCTCGATCAAGCCTTTATCGACGCCCGTTGCGAGGGCAGCGATTTCGCCCGCTGGAGCGAGTTCGTCAGTCGTGCGGAAAACTCGCCGGAAGTGCTTGGCGCCATCTGCGGCGTAGAGCCTGCCGACATCCGTGCCGCCGCCCGCCTGTATGCCACTGGTGGCAACGCGGCGATCTACTACGGCCTCGGCGTCACCGAACACAGCCAGGGTAGCACCGCCGTCATGGGCATCGCTAACCTGGCCATGGCCACCGGCAATATCGGCCGCGAAGGCGTGGGCGTGAACCCGTTGCGGGGGCAGAACAACGTTCAGGGCTCCTGCGACATGGGCTCCTTCCCCCACGAGTTGCCCGGCTACCGTCACATCTCCAACGAAGTGGTACGGGCGCAGTTCGAACAGGCGTGGAACGTCACCCTGCAACCTGATCCGGGCCTGCGCATTCCGAACATGTTCGAAGCGGCTTTGGGCGGCAGTTTCAAGGGCCTGTATTGCCAGGGCGAAGACATTGCCCAGAGCGATCCGAATACCCAGCACGTCACCGCGGCGCTGTCGGCCATGGAATGCATCGTGGTGCAGGATATTTTCCTCAACGAAACCGCCAAGTTCGCCCACGTGTTCCTGCCGGGCGCTTCGTTCCTGGAAAAGGACGGCACGTTCACCAACGCCGAGCGGCGCATCTCGCGAGTTCGCAAGGTCATGGATCCGCTGGGCGGCAAGGCTGACTGGGAAGGCACCGTGGCCTTGGCCAACGCCTTGGGCTATCCGATGAATTACAAGCACCCGTCAGAAATCATGGATGAAATCGCCAGCCTGACACCGACCTTCACCAACGTCAGCTACACCGAACTGGATCGCCACGGCAGCCTGCAATGGCCGTGCAACGCCGCAGCACCGGACGGCACGCCGACGATGCACATCGAGGAATTCGTGCGCGGCAAGGGGCGCTTCATGCTCACCGGTTACGTGCCCACCGAGGAAAAGGTCAACAATCGCTATCCCCTGCTGCTGACCACCGGGCGCATCCTTAGCCAGTACAACGTCGGCGCCCAGACCCGGCGTACCGAAAACGTCGCCTGGCACGATGAAGACCGCCTGGAAATCCACCCGAGCGACGCCGAGAGTCGTGGCATCAACGAGGGTGACTGGGTCGGCATCGGCAGCCGCGCCGGGCAGACCGTCCTGCGTGCGCGGGTTACCGAACGGGTCGCCCCGGGCGTGGTGTACACCACCTTCCACTTCCCTGAATCGGGGGCCAACGTCATCACCACCGACAACTCCGACTGGGCCACCAATTGTCCGGAGTACAAGGTCACCGCCGTGGAGGTCAGTCGCGTCTACCACCCTTCCGAGTGGCAAAAACGCTATCAGGAGTTCAGCGACGAACAGGACCGTTTGCTCAAGGATCGCCGCCAGGCGCGTGGCGCTAAAGCGGAGGTACGCCGATGAGCACTGAAAACCTGATCAAAATGGCCAACCAGATCGCCCAGTACTTCGCCAGCGAACCGGACGAGCAAACCGCCGTGCTCGGCGTGCGCAACCACCTGAAAATGTACTGGACGCCCGGCATGCGCAAGGAGTTGCTGGCCTGGCAAACGGAGCATCACGGCGCGGACATGCACCCCCTGGCGCAGGCGGCTGTCAGTGGGGCTGGCTGGGAGGCTTAGGTTCACACAAACCCTTGGGCATGGGGCCGTGAGAAATCGCGGCTCCCGCTTAACAGGAAAAGGCGACCACCTGAGCTATCATCGCCATCCTGTGCACCAAGAGTCTTGAACCCGGATGTCCGTATCTCTGCCATTGCCTGACGATTGCCACTCACTGCCTCCGGTGCTGGTCGGCCCGCTGTTGCGGCGGCTCGAACCTGCACGACTGGTCATGTGGCTCGTCGGATCCCGCGCATTGTCGCTGACGTTGCGCCTGCAAGACTGCGACGACATCCGTCTGGATACCGGGCAGTGCACCGTCATCCCGATCGGCACTCACGGGTTTATCCACTTGATCGATGTGCCGCTGGCGACGGCCCTGCCCTGCGACACACCGATCGAGTACGACCTGTTGATCGATGACGCGCTGACCGGCATCGCCGAGTGGGCCCCGCATCTGCTCTATGGCGATGCGCGTCGGCCGACCTTTGTCCTGCGTTCGCGCATTGATCAGTTGTTGCATGGTTCCTGCCGCAAACCGCATTACCCGGTCACCGATGGTTTGCTCTGTGTCGACCGTTTGTTGGCAGAGGAACAGGACGCTTCACAGCGGCCGGCGCTGTTGATGATGAGCGGCGATCAGGTTTACACCGACGACGTTGCGGGCCCGATGCTGCGGGCGATCCATGCCTTGATCGAGCGGCTGGGGCTGTTTGAAGAACACCTCGAAGGCGCCGTGGTCAGCGACAGTGCCAAACTCTACGAACACCCGGCCAGTTACTACCACCGTGCGGATTTGTTACCGGCGCTCAAGAGCAACGAAACCCTGCGTGATCGATTTTTCGGCGGCGCGAGCAAGCCGATTTTCACCAGCAGCAGTGCCGACAATCACCTGATGACCTTCGCTGAAGTGATGGCCATGTACCTGCTGGTCTGGTCGCCAACGCCCTGGACACTGATCAATCCGCAACCTCCCGCGCTGACGCTTGCACGACACAAACTGTATGCCGAAGAACAAACCTGTATTGATGACTTCCAGTCGGGTCTGGGCAGTGCCGCACGGGCCATGGCGCATCTGCCCTGCCTGATGATCTTCGACGACCACGACATTACCGACGACTGGAATCTGTCCGCGCAGTGGGAGGAAACGGCCTACGGCCATCCGTTCTCCAAGCGCATCATCGGTAACGCCTTGATCGCCTACATGCTGTGCCAGGGCTGGGGCAACAACCCGGATGCGTTTGGCGCGGTACTGGAAAAAACCCGTTCGCTCATCGCTACCGGTGGCGACCGTTACCTCGACAGTCCGGTGCAGGATGACTTGATCGATGCGCTGTTGAAATTTCAGCAGTGGCAGTACGTGCTGCCCACCACACCCGCCCTGGTGGTGATCGATACCCGCACCCGGCGCTGGCGCAGCGAGATGAACCTCAAGTTACCCTCGGGCCTGCTGGACTGGGAAGCCCTCTGCGAACTGCAACAGGAACTGCTGGATCATCCATCGGCAATCATCGTTTCACCGGCGCCGATCTTCGGCGTCAAACTGATCGAAACCGTGCAGAAAGTCTTCAGCTGGTTCGGTTATCCCCTGCTGGTGGACGCCGAAAACTGGATGGCCCATCGCGGCGCGGCCCAAGTGATCCTGAACATTTTCCGACACTCGCGCACACCGGGTAACTACGTAGTGCTGTCCGGTGACGTGCATTATTCCTTCGTCTACGAAGTGTTTATCCGACACCGCAAGGGCGGCCCGAAAATCTGGCAGATCACCAGCAGCGGCATCAAAAACGAATTCCCGCCCAGACTGCTCGAATGGTTCGACCGCCTCAATCGCTGGCTCTATTCACCGCGTTCGCCACTGAACTGGCTGACCAAACGCCGCCGCATGCGCATCGTCCCGCACACCCCCGAACATGCCGAGGCCGGCGAACGGCTATGGAACTCGGCAGGCATCGGCCAGGTGTTCTTCAATGAAAAAGGACAACCCCAGGACATTTATCAGCACAACTCAAACGGCTCGCCCAAGACCCGGATGGTTGCGCCTGAACATGACGACTGAAACGGCGATTCACCATGAACCTCACCCGCACGCTGATCATCGGCAACTCTGGCTCAGGCAAAAGCTGGCTGGCGCAACGATTGGCGGCACAACTGAAGGTGCCATGGGTCGATCTTGATCGGATTCACTGGATCTCGGACGAACACAGCATCGCCCGCCCGTATGCCGCAGCATTGGGCATAGCGCGAATCGTGGCCGATGAAGAACAGTGGGTGATCGAAGGTGTTTATGGCTGGATCGTCAGCGAGCTTATGCACCGGGCAACGGCGCTGATCTGGTTGTGTGTTGATGGCGAAAACTGTGTTGCCAATATTCGTCAGAGAGTACAAAAACCGGACGATGACGAGTGGCTGATGGCGATGCTGGAATGGGCCGCCAGTTATCGGCTGCGCGAGGATTCCAGTGGGTTTTCTGCACACCGGCAATTGTTTAAAGAGTTCAACGGCTCAAAAATCAAACTCATGGATCGAGCCGAAATCAGCGAGTTCGCGAACACCGATAAACCATCCCCTATCCTCTAATGCCGATCAGTTAAACCGAACCACACTTTGTAGCAGCTGGCGAAGCCTGCGTTCGGCTGCGTAGCAGTCGTGAAATCAGCCGATGCGGTGTTTCAGGTAGACCGCAAACTCATGTTTTACGACTGCTACGCAGCCGAACGCAGGCTTCGCCAGCTGCTACGGTTCGCGTATTAGGCTTAACTGATCGGTATTACCCATACGCCCCCGATTTAAGAGCACTATATCGCTCCCCTATTCACGTCTGCGGACCTGAACCATGAGAGCGCCAAACCACCTCAATGCCCTGCGCCCTTCGAATCAGCGGCCCGGCGATTGAGTGAAGTGGCCGAGGCTGGTGCCAGGGCCGTGCATTCACTATCGCGGAGGGCGGTTGGGGTCACAACGCACAAGATCTGTGGGGGATAGAAAAACTTTGGAGCAAGAGATGGCACGTAATGCGGATTGGGACTACATAGCTCACAGAAACGTCTTGAAGAAGCTTCGGCGATAGTGGGTACAAGCGTAGAAACATCGTCTGCGCAACGACCACTCAGAGGTATTGCCTTGTCATCCTGTACTCATTTCTGTACGTTCTTTGCATCAAGCGAGGACTACATCATGCAAACCATCAACTACACCACGGCTCGGGCGCATCTGGCGGAAACCATGGATAGGGTCAACGAAGACCGTGCTCCCTTATTGGTGACCCGCCAAAAAGGCGAACCCGTTGTGATGATGTCTCTCGCAGAGTACAACGCGCTCGAAGAGACCGCCTACCTGCTGCGTTCACCCGCCAATGCCGAGCGCCTGATCAAATCAATCGGCAATCTGCGTGCAGGTAAAACCAAAGCCAGACAACTCATCGAAGAATGAACATCGAGTTCACTCCTGAAGGTTGGGACGACTATCTTTGGTTCCAACAAAACGACAAGGCCGGGCTCAAACGAATCAACCTGCTGATTAAGGCGATCCAACGTGAACCCTTTGACGGACTCGGAAAACCTGAACCGCTTAAACACAATTTGAGCGGTTTTTGGTCACGCCGAATTACTGCCGAGCATCGATTGGTCTACACCGTCGAAGAAGGTGCTATACGCGTCGTGATGTGCAGGTATCACTACTGAGCGACCTATCAGGTCGCTTTCACTATCCGACCAACCCCTCTGACAATCATATCCACCTCCCGCTCATCAATCGTCACCGGCGGCAGCAAGCGAATGGTCTTACCCCGAGTCACGTTGATCAGCAAACCGTGATCCCGCGCAGCAATCAGGGTCAAATCGCGGATCGGCTGCTTGAGTTCGATGCCGATCATCAAGCCTTGACCACGGATCGCCAGGACGTTCGGATCGCCCGCCAACTCGCTACGTAATCCGGTCAACAGACGCTCGCCCTGAAGCCTGGCGTTCTCCCGCAAACCTTGTTCTTCAATGATATCCAGCACGGTGCAACCGACACGGCAGGCCAGCGGATTGCCGCCGAAGGTGCTGCCGTGGCTGCCGGGGGTGAACAGTTCGGCGGCTTTGCCTCGGGCCAGACAGGCGCCGATGGGGATGCCGTTACCGAGTCCTTTGGCCAACGTCATGACGTCCGGGACGATGCCTTCGTGCTGAAACGCAAACCACTGACCGGTGCGGCCGATGCCGGTCTGGATTTCGTCGAGCATCATCAACCACGAGCGCTTGTTGCACAGTTCGCGCACCGCTTTGAGATAACCGGGCGGTGCCAACTGGACGCCGCTTTCGCCCTGGATCGGTTCCATCAGGATTGCCACGATTCGTTGGCCATAGGCGTGCTGCACGTTCTCCAGTGCACTGAGATCACCGAACGGCACTTTGACGAAATCCCCCGGCAACTCATTGAAACCCAGGCGCACGGCCGGGCCATCGCTGGCGGATAACGTGCCCAATGTCCGGCCATGAAAAGCGTTCTCCATGACCACCACCAGCGGTTGCTCGACGCCTTTGTGCCAGCCGTAAAGCCGTGCGAGTTTAAGCGCGGTTTCATTGGCTTCGGCCCCGGAGTTGTTGAAGAACGCGCGGTCCATGCCCGCCAGTTTCGTCAGTTTCTGCGCTAACCGCTGTTGCCAGTCGATGCTGTAGAGGTTGGACGTGTGCAACAGCAACCCGGCCTGCTCGCTGATCGCCGAGACGATTCGAGGATGGGAGTGGCCGACGTTAGTCACCGCCACGCCCGCCACCGCGTCCAGGTATTCACGCCCGGCCTCGTCCCAAAGGCGCGTACCCAGGCCTCTGCTGAAACTCAGGGCCAGCGGTTGGTAAGTGCTCATCAGGCAGGCGGCGGTCATGGCATCAAGCTCCATCAAGGGTCGGTGTTTTTTGCAGTATGGTTAGCCACTAGAGCTGGATAAATGCTGCAATACTTCAATCATCTTAAAGTCGAGCTTGATAATGGACCTGTTCCAGGCAATGACCGTTTACGTACGCGTGGTGGAGGCTGGCAGCATGACGGCCGCCGCGCAGCAGTGTGAAATGTCCACGACCATGGTCGGCAATCACTTGCGCGCACTGGAGCAACGCCTAGGTGTGCGCTTGCTCAACCGTACGACACGGCGCCAGCGCCTGACGGAATTCGGCTCAGCTTATTACCTGCGTTGTCTTGAAGTACTGGGGTTGGTAGCCGATTCCGAACGCCTGGCCGAACAGAGCCAAGACGCGCCGAGTGGAATCTTGCGCATCACGGCACCGCTGACCTTCGGTACGGAAAAGCTCGCGCCAGCGCTCAGCGAATTTTCTCTGCAATGTCCGCAGGTCAAACTGGACGTGGTGCTCACAAACGGACGCCCCGATCTGCTCGAAAATGGCCTCGATGTGGCGTTTCGCTTGGGCACCATTGAGCCGTCGAACCTGATCGCCCGCCCGCTGATCGACTACACCCTGACCATGTGCGCGTCACCTGAGTACCTGGCGCGTCGTACCACGCCGGAAAAACCCGAAGACCTGCAACATCACGATTGCTTGTCTTTTGCCTATCCGGTCGGGGATGACTGGCAATCGGTCGCAAAACAATGGCGGCTGAGCGGGCCGGAAGGCGAAGTGATGGTGGCGGTCAGTGGTCCGATGCTGATCAATAGCTCGGCAGGGCTACATCAGGCTGCACGAACCGGGATGGGCATCGTGATGTTGCCCGATGCATTGGTCGAACAGGATCTGCTCAATGGCAAACTGGTGGCGTTGATGCAGAACTATCAACTGCCGAGCCGGCCGATGCACCTGGTGTACGCCCAGGATCGCTACCGCTTGCCGAAATTACGTCATTTCGTCGACTTTGCCGTGCAGTTATGGGGCAAATACTAGGCGTGGCAATGCGCCATGCACTAATCTCGACGCCAAGCGGATCTATTGAAAGCTGTGGCGTCAGGGGGAGCGGAGATGGGGGAAGCGACGAATATCAAGACATTGAAACTCAATGTGCCAGATTTTAGCGAAGACCTGCTCCACACTATTCTGGAACTGGTCAGCGACGGTATTTGGGACTGGAACGCCAACACCGGCTTTGTCTACCGCAACCCCGGTTGGTACACGATGCTAGGCTATGAGCCTCACTCCCTGGAAAACACCGCGTTGACCTGGGAAAACGTCATCCACCCTGATGATTACCCCAAGGTCATGGCCGTGTTTGATGACTATCTGAACCGGCGCACGCCCACCTATCAGGCCGAGTATCGCTGCCGCATGCTGGACGGCAGTTACCTGTGGATCGAAGACCGTGGCTATGTGCTGTCTCGCAACGCCGACGGCACGGTAGCGCGGATGGTCGGTGCGCACCGCAGCATCGACGACAAGCGACGTCTGCTCGAAGCGTTGGAACGACGCACTCACTCCCTTGAAGCGACCGTTGAAGAGCGAACCCGTGACTTGTCCCGGGTCAATCAGCAACTCCAGGTTCAACTCGAAGAAAACCGCAAACTGGCGGAAACCGATACGCTGACCACCATCGCCAATCGTTACCTGATGGAAAAAACCCTGCCTCAGGAATGCGAACGAGCCCAGCGCTTTCGACGTCCCCTCTCCCTGATTGCCATGGACATCGACGACTTCAAGACCATCAACGATCACTACGGCCATGCTTTGGGTGATGCGGCAATAGTGCAGGTGGTCAGGAGCGTGAAGCACTACGTGCGCGAAAGTGATCTGCTGGCGCGATGGGGTGGTGACGAGTTCATCATGATCCTTCCTGATACCCCGTTGGCTGATGCCAGGCTTCTCGCCGAAAAAATCCGCGATGGCCTGCTGAGTTTGCCACCGGTGGGTGAGTTTCAAGTGACCATGAGTTTCGGCGTGGTCCAGCGCTTCGAAGAGGAACAACAGACCGGATTGCTGGCCCGGGCCGATCAGGCGCTGTATCGGTCGAAGGTGGCGGGCAAGAATGTGATTTCAGGGTGACCCCCACCCGACATCAACGCCCATTCACATCCCTGCCTTCACCAACACCGGTTTCTCCTGATACCGATCGGGATACATCCGTTTCAACTGCGCCACTTTCGGTAGATCGTTGATCACGATATACGGATAGGTCGGGTGCTCGGTCAGAAAATCCTGATGTTCCTCCTCCGCCGGGTAGAAACCGTTGTAGGTTTCCAGCTTGGTCACAATGGGTTTGTTGAACGCATGAGCGGCGTCGAGCTGGGCAATGTAAGACTGGGCGATGCGTTGCTGTTCGGTGCTCTCAGTGAAAATCGCCGACCGGTACTGAGTGCCGCTATCGGGGCCCTGGCGGTTCAGTTCGGTGGGATTATGGGCCACCGAAAAATAGATCTGCAGCAAAGTCCCGTAACTGACCTGAGCCGGATCGAAAGTGACTTCGACGGATTCCGCATGGCCGGTATCGCCCTCGCTGACCCGTTCATAGTGGGCGGTGTTGGCCACACCACCGGCGTAACCAGAGACGGCTTTTTTCACGCCTTTAACGTGCTGAAAAACGCCTTGGACGCCCCAAAAACATCCGCCGGCAAATACCACCTTTTCGCTATGGGCCTGGGTCGTTTCATCGAGGGCCGGCGGGGGGATGATGACGGCACCTTCAGACCCAAACGAGAAGGCCGAGCACTGACCAATGAGGCCGGCAGCGGCCATTCCCAACAGGGCGCGACGCCAGGTGAACAGGGCTTTCATGGGGCATGACTCCTCAACCAATGGAATGATTTCAACCGAACGTAAACGCGTATGCCGACACACCCGGATCGAGAAACTCAATGCTGAACGTCCGGTCCGTCACGCTGCCGTTCTGGCGTATCAACTGATACAAACGCTGTGAGTTCACACTGCCGCTACCATCGGGCGCCACATCGGTGCCGTGGTCATCACCTGGGGCTTTGCCGTCAATGAGCACTTTGAATCGCACCGGTTTACCGTCGACAGCGGGCCCGAGCACCAAATGCAAATCGCGTGCATGGAAGCGATAGACGATGCGACTGGCGGGCGCGCTGGAAGTCGCACGCTCTGAACCAACATTCCATTTTCCGTCCAGACTCCAATCGTTGAGGGYCAGTTCGGTTGGAGGGCTGTACGCGGCTACTTTGTCAGGCACAAGCCCGGTCTCGGGAACGAAATGCTCCGCACGCTGGAAACCGACATAGGTTTCCGGTGATTGCACTTCGCTCATGTCCGGCGCGAGTTGAATCCCTGTCGCATCAGCGGTGATCAGACCGTCCGCGACCTTCTCCGCTCCCGCTTCACGCAGCAGCTGCTGAATGACCCTTTCCGATTCGGCGTACTCGCCTTCACCAAAGTGGTGATAACGAATGCGCCCCTGTGCGTCCGCAAAATAATGGGCCGGCCAGTATTCGTTGTTGAAGGCACGCCAGATTTTGTAGTCGTTATCGATGGCCACCGGGTAGGTGATACCCAGGTCTTTCATGGCTTTGGTGACATTACCGACATCCCGTTCGAAGGCGAACTCCGGTGCATGCACACCGATCACTACCAAGCCCTGATCGCGATACTTTTCGGCCCAGGCTTTCACATACGGCAAGCTGCGCAGGCAGTTGATGCAGGAGTAAGTCCAGAAATCCACCAGCACGACTTTGCCCTTTAAGGCCTGAGCGGTAAGAGGTGGCGAATTGAGCCATTGCACCGCGCCATCCAGCGGTGGGAGATTGCCTTCAGTTGGCAAGGCGCCGGCTGCCTTGGCACTCGCTTTCATCGCGCCACCCGCGGCCATCATCGCCCCGCTGTTGTTCGGTGATCTGCCAGCCAACCGGCCCACCAAGGCCTGCTCGATCCCGCCAGTGGACGCCGTCGAAATCCTCGCCAGAATTCCCGTATCCAGCCCCAGCGCAATCGCCGCGACGCCCGCCAGCATTGCCGCCCCCAGACCACGTCGTACCCATTCGCCTGCGCCAATCGAACGCTTCATCGCCGCGAAAACTTTACCGCCAAGCAGCAACGCCACGGCGAGCGAAGTGGCAGCACCTGCCGCGTAAGCCAGTAGCAATAACGTGGTTTCGATACTTGCCCCTTGCAGCGCAGCCCCGGTCAGCAAAAGGCCCAGAATCGGCCCGGCGCAAGGAGCCCAGAGCAGGCCCGTGGCGACGCCGATCAGGAACGAAGCGCCGGGACGCGGCCGGGTATCGGCGCCAGCGACTTCCGATAATCGGCTGCCGGCGGCCACCAGTGGCCTCGTCAGACGTTCGGCCAATCGAGGCAGCAACAGCGTCAACCCGAACAGGGCAACGAACAGCAACGCGAGCCAGCGACCGTACTGATTGACTTGCACCACCCAACCGCCGCCCACCGCCGCCAACGTGGCGACCAACGCGAAGGTCAGTGCCATCCCGGCCAATAGCGGCAAGCCACTTTTTATAAACGGCTGCCCGGTTCGAGCGAAGACAAAGGGCAGCACCGGCAGAATGCAGGGGCTGACAATCGTCAGCACACCACCGAGATAAGCGAGAACCAAAAGCCACATAGTGTCGACCTGCATCAGGTGAGTGAAAGGAAATGCCCATGGATCAAGCCGCCTGTGACTCGAACTTCAGCGCCAGACCGTTCATGCAGTAACGCAGACCGGTGGGTTTGGGCCCATCATCGAAGACATGGCCCAGGTGACCACCGCATCGCCGGCAGTGGACTTCCTCACGCAGCACACCAAAGGAGCGGTCCTTACGAGTGGCCACCGCTTTGTCCAGTGGCGCCCAGAAACTGGGCCAGCCGGTGCGACTGTCAAATTTGGTGTCGGATGAGAACAGCGGCAAATCACACCCGGCGCAGGCGAAAACGCCCTTGCGATGTTCATTGTTCAACGGGCTGCTGTAAGCCCGCTCAGTGCCCTCTTCACGCAGGATTTCGTACTGCTCGTCGCTGAGCATGGCGTGCCATTCGCTGTCGCTGTGGGTCACCTCGAAAACCTCCGCCGCGCTGGCATCACTGATCAGTGCGGTACTGGCGGCAAATTTTGGCAACACACCGATCACCAGGGCTGCAGCGCCCAGCCCGCCGCCCGCTACAAGAAACTGTCGCCGTGAAAACATGGTCTTCTCCAAAATCCCAAGTGCCTGATATGGAACACAGCCTAGGCTTGGGTTGATCGCCAAATCCTCACGAGCAGTTAAACAATTCGTGATAACTCGGACTGAGGAAAACCCGCACAATGTGCCCATTGCGCTACAAAGGATTGAGCTTTATGGAACAGACCAAACGCGTCCTGGTGGTCGAGGACGACCTGCACATCGCCGACCTCATCTGCCTGCATCTTCGCGATGAGCAGTTCGAGGTGGTGCACTGCGCTGACGGTGATGAAGGCATGCGCTTGTTGCAGCAAGGAAGCTGGGACGCCCTGATCCTCGACCTGATGCTGCCCGGTGTCGACGGCCTGGAAATCTGCCGCCGTGCCCGGGCGATGGCCCGCTATACCCCGATTATCATCACCAGTGCACGCTCCAGCGAACTGCACCGGATCCTGGGGCTGGAACTCGGCGCCGACGATTACCTCGCCAAACCCTTTTCGATGCTGGAGTTGGTCGCGCGGGTCAAAGCCCTGCTGCGCCGGGTCGACGCCATGGCCCGCAATCTGAAGATGGACTCGGGCAGCCTGATGACGGACGGTCTGTCCATCGACCCGATCACCCGCGATGTCGCGCTCGATGGTCGTCGCCTGGACCTCACCCCACGGGAGTTCGACCTGCTGTACTTCTTCGTCCGCCAACCCGGCAAGGTGTTCTCGCGCATGGATCTGCTCAATGCGGTCTGGGGCTACAGCCACGAAGGGTACGAACACACGGTGAACACTCACATCAACCGGCTGCGGGCCAAGATCGAAGCCGATCCGGCGCTGCCTGCCCGTATCCTCACGGTGTGGGGCCGTGGCTACAAATTCGCCGTCAAGGAGGAGCAGCCATGAGGCTGACCCTGACACAGCGCCTGTCGCTGGTGTTCGCCATTCTGTTGCTGGTGTGCTGCGGCACATCGGCATGGATGCAAGTACGTTCCAACAAGATGCATGAACTGGAAGTGGTCCAGGGGCTATCACGCGATCTGGCGCAACACATCGCCCATGACACGGTGCTGATGGACAGCAGCGGCCTGATGCCCAATGCCATTCGTGAATTGTTCAGCAAACTCATGCAGGTCAATCCCAGCGTTGAGGTCTATCTGCTGGACACCGAGGGCAAGATTGTCGGAAGTGCCGCACCGGAGGGCCGGATACGTCGGGAGCGGATCGATCTGGGGCCGATCCAGCGCTTGCTCAAAGGCGATGCCCTGCCGATTCTCGGCGATGACCCGCGCAGCATCGATGGCCGCAAGGTGTTCAGCGCCGCGCCATTGCGGGTCAACGGTCAACCCGCCGGTTATCTCTATGTGGTACTGCTCAGCGAAGAACACGACCGCTACGCCGAACGCGGTGCCACCAGCGCCGCGCTTAATACCGCCCTGATGTCCATCGGTCTGGTGGCGTTGTTGTGCCTGATCGCCGGCCTCACCGCATTTGCCCTGATTACCCGACCGTTGCGGCGCTTGACCGAAAGGGTCAGCCAGTTCGACATCGATGGCATGCCCTCCACACCGCCTGCCTCGGAACCGGTAGGCAAAGCCGCCAGTCACGATGAAATTGCCGTGCTGGACAACGCCTTCCGGCAGATGCAAACCCGCCTCAATGAACAGTGGCGCTCGCTGACCCGTCAGGACCAGGAGCGCCGTGAGCTCGTGGCGAATATTTCCCACGACCTGCGAACGCCCCTGGCCTCGCTGCATGGGTACCTGGAAACCCTGTCGCTCAAGGACGCCACGCTATCCCCTGCCGACCGGCGGCGCTATCTGGGCATCGCCCTGGATCAAAGCCGCAAGGTGGGTGGGCTGGCGCAATCGTTGCTGGAGCTGGTCAGGCTGGAACACGGTTTCGTCCAGCCGGTGCTGGAACGCTTCTCCCTGACTGATCTGGTGCAGGATATTTTTCAGAAATTCGAGTTGACCGCCGAAGCGCGCCAGATTGAGCTGAAAGCCACATTTGCCCCGAATGTTTCAGCGGCCTGCGCCGACCTGGGGCTGATCGAGCGGGTGTTGACCAACCTGTTCGACAATGCCCTGCGCGATACCCCTCAAGGAGGAGAAATCGAACTGAGCCTGCGCCCCCAAGGACCGTTTATCGAAGTCACTGTCAGCGATACCGGCCCAGGCATCGCTGCACCGTTGCGCGAAGGTCTGTTCCTGCGACCCTTCAACATTGGCGGAGCTCGGCGCGATGGCGGGTTGGGGCTGCGGATCGTGCATCGGATCCTGCAATTGCACGGTCGCGAGATCCAGCTGATCGATCTGCCCGGCCGGGGCGCGACCTTTCGTTTCTCCTTGCCGGTGGATCAGCATACGGCGGAACAATGGGCGGCTCACTCGACGAATCTGAATTCGATGGGGAAATAGCTCGCAGCACACGTTCCGGCAATGTCCATAAATGCCCTTTCGCAAAAATCATGACCAACCGCCTGTTCATCCGTRACAACGCTGCCGCGGTCCAATAGATTAGGCGACCTGAAAAGGCCCCGTGCTTTCTCGCCTCAATTCAAGTTAAAAGAAGTAGTGAAATTTCAATGTCCGATTCCAACACCGCTGAATCCGTAGTCACCTTGTCGTCCAAAGCGGAATACGAAAACTCCATCAATCTTTCACAGCATGTACCTCAGGCCAAGATCATCAGCGAGATGGTCCTGGACGCTTTTCAATCCACCCGGGAAAGCGACCAGATCCGCGAGCTGCGCGCCGCGATTCGCCAGGCTCATGACAGCTTCGACGACGATCAAGCCTATGAACTGATGGGCGAACTCAAGCAACTCAAGGACGCGGAAGCGGCCGACATTGCCGCTCTGGAAGACCTGAGCAGCAAATTCTCGATCGGCCGGATTCTCTCCAGCTTCAAGGATGACCCTGCGTTTCAGGAAATCGTCTACGGCCTGGCGCTTAAAGTGCTGAACCAGACGCATCAAGCCGTCAGCAACCCGAGCAGCGGCAAAAGCAAAGCGGCTCGCGCCAAGAAAGACCTTGAAGTGTTCACCATCAGCAAGGACGGCATGAGCGTCACCCTGCCACTGCGCACCCCGCGTTCGAGCCTGAACGTTGACCGCAAAGCGCTGGAATTCCTCGGCATTACCTTCGTTGGCGAAGGCGATGAAGCTGAGTTGGAAAGCGAGACGTTCCTCGACAACTCCGGCGTCGAACAAGCGGTCAACCGCAAGAACATCATCACCGCACTGCAGCAGCAAACCGCATTCGACGGCTACAGCATCACTGCTCAGTAACACGCCCCACCTGAAAGCCCCGCCCTTGCAGCGGGGCTTTTTCGTGCCTGATGTTTTCTGGTAGATCCTATCGCCCCTTCGTCTGCTGAAGGAATTGTCGCTTGCCTAACTATAATCAAGTTGCCTATAGCTAGGTGATGGGAACCTTATTCTTTGAAACTTCTTCGTTCACTGCCACCCTTGGCGACTATCTGACGGTAGATGAGCGACGAGGTAAAGGCAGGCGTGGTGGCTTGCGGGTTGTCTATTATTGGCTTATGAATGATGGCCAGTTCTGGATGTTTGCAATTTATGACAAGGATGAGCTTGAGAATTTGACTGCCTACCAAGAAAAGGCGCTCAAAAAAGCCATAGGCACAGAGTTAAAGGCACGAGGTACCTCATGAAAAAGCGCGACCTGTTTACAGAGTTGATGCAGGGCGTTGACGAGATGGCTGCTCAGCGAGAAGGCAAGATCACGCTGCGAAATACAACGGAGGAAGACAACCCGGCTCCTGAGGTAGGCGCACAAGAAATCGTTGCGCTGCGAACTAAGTTGCATATGTCCCAGGCTGTTTTTGCCAGCGAATTCGAACCAGCCCCAGCACCCTGAGAAATTGGGAGCAGGAAAAATCCAAGCCAAATGCTCAAGCTGCTGTATTGATTAGGCTGGTGGAGAAGTTTCCCGATATGGTCGAGCGACTCCAAGCCGTTTGAATTGATAGCTCATTATCAAAAAGCCCCGCCTACGAGAGAAAAGCGGGGCTTTTTATTGCCTGCAAGATTTAGAGCGTCGATGGATGCAGAGCCACGATCATGTCCACTTCTACCGGCGCGTTTTTCGGCAACTGATAAACACCGACCGTCGTCCGGGTATGTTTGCCAGCGTCGCCCAACACGTGGGTGAAGATATCCGACGCGCCGTTGGCCACCTCACTAAGGTCGACAAAATCGAAGGTGGATTTCACATACACGGTGACACGAAGCACTGCCTTGACGTTTTCCAGTGAACCGACAGCGTCGCGGATCAGCGCCAGAGCGCGTATGGCGCTGATGCTCGCGGCTTCTTGAGCGTCGGCCAGATTCAGTTCCAGCCCCACTCGGCCGGGGTACTGGATTTTTCCGTTCATTCGCGGCACCAGGCCACTGAGATACAGTTCATCGTCATGCCGAAGCAGCGGCGCGTAATGCCCGCCGGCTGGGTTTTCGTCGTAGATATCGAAGCCGAGTTCTTTTGCCATCGCGAGAAAACGGTCGTCGCGGGTTATTTGATTAATCATCTACCGAGCTCTCCTGATCCATCATGCGAACTGCGTCGTTGATGGTAGAGACAGACGCCTCTCCTGATCAGAGCAAGTTCGTATAGAATCCAGCGAACTTTACTGCCAGGGAGACCAGTAAAATGCAGGCTCAGCGCGCCGTGATCGCCGCCATCGAGTTCCAGCCGGGAGCGCCGCTGGTGCAGCAGATTGTCGATCAGCTGTCCGTGGCGATCAGCCAGGGTGGCCTGCCGCACGGGGCCAAGTTGCCGCCGATTCGCGAACTCTCTGAATTGATGAACGTCGGTAAATCCACGGTGGTCGACGCCCTCGACCGATTGCGTGCCAAGGGACTGGTGGTCTCGCGCCAGGGCGCGGGGCATTACGTCCACCGAGCGAGCCCGCAACCCCCAACTGCTGGCCCGGATCTGCAACCGCAAGACACCCTCAGCCGGGTCCGCCGCGCAGTGCTGCTGGACAACGGCGCGCTGCGTCCCGGTTGCGGATTTTTGCCTGGCTCGTGGTTGCCCGCCGACGAACTGCTCAAAGCGGTACGCGGCACCCTTCGCGCGACGTCGTTGCGCATGGGCGAATACGGTGAGGTCGGTGGTTACAGGCCGCTGCGCGAGGCGTTGCGGGTGAAGTTGTCCGGTGTCGGCATCGAAGTACCCGTGGAACAAATCATCACCACCGCTAACACCATGCAGTCGATCGACCAGTTGATGCGCCTGTTGATAAAACCCGGCGATACGGTGCTGCTCGACGACCCGTGTTACTTCAACCTGCACACGAACCTGGCGTTGCACGGTGCCAGGATCATCACCCTGCCCCGCGATTGCAATGGTCTGGATATGGAGGCTTTCGAGCAGGTGCTGATCGCCCATCGCCCCGTKCTCTACATGACCAACAGCACCCTGCATAACCCGACCGGGCACTCGTTTTCCGCGGCACAGGTGTATCGCCTGCTGGAGTTGAGTCACCGCTACGGCTTCCATATTGTTGAAGATGATCTGTACGGCGATCTCCAGCAACGACGCACCCCACGCCTGGCCGCGAGCGGGCTGGACACGGTCAGCTACGTGTCGGGTTTCTCCAAGACCCTAACCGCCAACAGTCGGGTCAGCTACGCCGTGTTGTCACCGCAACTGGCCGCCCGAATGATTGCCCTGAAGATGAGCATCGGCGGCGTGACCT
>NZ_JBFULH010000027.1:0-53928 GCF_056400445.1 Pseudomonas sp. P5_B2
CTTTTATAAGGAGTCTACGACCCCCACCACCCCAACACTTGCGGAACTAAAATTTGGACAATAATAAAACCACAGATCGAAAGAAAACGATTTGAATAAACCAAATAGGCTAACTGAATTTAATAACATCTCAGTGATAAAAAGATAAATAAAGGTGACCGATCTTATTATTTAAATAAATTTATCATTTTTTTTCTTCTCAAAAAATGCCCATATCTCACGACACAGGCATCTTTTTCAACCGACCCACTAATAGCCGCACTGGCTCAACCAAAAAACTAACTTCCGCCACTACTACTGCTACTACCCTGCGGCCCACTCGCCTTGGTGCCAGCCGCTGCCGGGCCGTTATCGGTCGTCCCGCCGTCTGCGCCTTTGGGAAGCGAAGCCGCATCAGGATCAGCATTAGTGGGTTTTGGTGCGGGATCTCGAGTCTCGGTCTTACTATCGGTAGAGGTCCCAGCCGGTGTTGTGTCCGCTGCGACGGCGTACAGCGAACTGCCCGACAGAATCGCTGCGAGCGTCAGGACCACAATTTTTGGATTCATCATTTTGATTCTTCCTGAGTGTTGGGATAACACAACATTGGAAGAATGGCGGATGAAATCGTGCAACGAGGCGGACGAGCGGTGATGGCGTTTCAGCTGTCAGGGTGCCCTTGGCGTCGGAGTACAACATGGGTGGCTTTCTGCGACGCAACGAACTGAACGCATTCGTATCCCAGAGCGCGCACGTCAACCCCCTCGAACAGTCGCTCTCCCCTGCCTAGCAGGATCGGCGAGATAGCGATGTGCAGCTCATCGATGAGGCCTGCACGAAGATATTGCCGGATAGTGTCAGGTCCGCCGCCAATGCGCACATCCATGCCGTTGGCTGCGTCGCGCGCCCGGTCAAGCGCCTCGTGAATACCGCCCGTGACGAAGTAGAACGTCGTTGCGCCTTCCATCTGGATGGGCGGGCGCGCGTGATGAGTCAAGATGAACGTTGGAACGTGATAGGGCGGGCTGTCGCCCCACCAGCCTTTCCAGTTCATGTCAGGCCAGGAACCGCGAATCGGTCCGAACATGTTTCTTCCGAGAATCCAGGCGCCAACATTTTTGAAGCCCCGCGCAGCGAAGTCGTCATCGACCCCCGTTGTGCCACCGTCGGCGCCAAACAGGGTCCGTTGAAACGTGCGTGTCGGGATTAACCACTGGTGCAAATCTGTCCCGCCCACGCCGAGCGGATTATTCAGGTCCTGGTCCGGACCCGCTCCGTATCCGTCAAGAGAAATGGTCCACACAAAGCCGGCCAACAAATCCGCTGTCGCCTCACAAAAACCAGACAAGGAATAAACCCCATGCCCGCCAACTACCTGCACGGCATCGAAACCACCGAAGTTGAACACGGCCCGCGCCCCATTCGGGTCGTCAAATCGGCCGTCATCGCCCTGGTCGGCACCGCACCCATTGGCCCCGTCAATGAGCTAACCCTGTGCCTGAACGACACCCACGCCGCCCAATTCGGCACGCACCAACACGGCTTCAGCATCCCCGAAGCATTGCAGGGCATCTACGATTTCGGCGCCGGCACCGTGCTGGTCGTCAACGTACTCGACCCGGCCGTTCACAGCGCCACCGTCACCGACCAACCCCAGCAATTCGCCGACAACGGCCTGTTGCAGCTGGCACACGGCGCGCTGCAAACACTGCTCATCAAGTCCGACGACGGCAAGACCACCCACCGGCAAGGCACCGACTACGACGCCAATTTACTCACCGGCCACGTCCGGCGCCTGACCACCGGCAGCATCGCCGCCAACGCCCAAATCAAGGTCGACTACACCTACGCCGACCCCAGCCAAGTCACCCAGGCCGACATCATCGGCGGCATCACCCTCGCGGGAAGGCGTACAGGGTTAAAGGCCTTTCAAGACAGCTACAACCAGTTGGGCTTCTTCCCCAAAATATTCATCGCCCCAGGCTTCAGCACCCTGAAGGCCGTCACCGCCGACCTGACCATCGCCGCCGGCCAAGTCGGCGGCGTCGCCTACGTCGATGCCCCCATCGGCGCCACCGTGCAACAAGTGCTGGCCGGGCGCGGCCCGGCCGGCGCCATTAACTTCAACACCAGCAGCGACCGGGTCCGCCTGTGCTACCCGCACGTCAAAGTCTACGACGCCGCCATGGGCGAGCGCCTGCAACCGCTCTCAATCCGCGCCGCCGGCCTGCGCGCCAAAGTCGACAACGACCACGGCTACTGGTGGAGCAGTTCCAACCAACCACTAGTGGGCGTCCTCGGCCTGGAACGGCCACTCACTGCACGCATCGACGACACCAACAGCGAGGTCAACCTGCTCAACGAAAACGGCATCACCACCGTCTTCAGTTCATACGGCACCGGCCTGCGCCTATGGGGCAACCGCACCGCGGCCTGGCCCAGCGTCACCCACATGCGCAACTTCGAAAACGTGCGCCGCACCAAAGACGTCGTCGACGAATCCATCCGCTACAGCGCCCTGCAATTCGTCGACCAAACGTCCGACATTCTTTTAGGGTTGGCTGTCGGAAGCGAGCGGTTTAGTGTGGTGGCTGTCGTCTGGTAGAGAGATTGAGCGCTTGGGGCTTGCAGAGGTGCACTTCATCCCTACAGCCACGACAGCAAGCCACAGACCGATTAGACTGCTAGCTATTGATCACGGAGGTCACTATGAGCGCCGAACTTTCCCCCATCGTTTCCGAGTTCGAAACCGAAGAACAGGCCGCCAGCTACGACCGTTGGTTCCGTGCCAAAGTGCAGGCGTCGCTCGATGATCCACGCCCAAATGTCCCTCACGATCAGGTGATGGCTGATATGCGAGCCCTGATCGAATCCAAGCGCAATAAGCGCGATGCTGGTTGAGTGGCGGCCCGAAGCGCGGGCTGAACTCTGGCAAATCCTTGATTATATTGGCGATCGTCACGTTGTAGCGGCCAGCGAGCTGTACCAGGCCATTGAGGCTGCTACTACGGCCTTGCCGCAACATCCCTACCTTTATCGATTTGGTCGTGTGCCCGGCACGCGGGAAATTGTTGTGCACCCCAATTACCTGGTGGTCTACCGGGTGACAGATCGAATCGAGATCGTGACCGTTTTGCATGCCCGGCAGGAATACCCCTGACTCCCAATCAGGTCTGATTGCTGGGTCCCTGCGCAAGTTTTCCAACCATCTAGGACGCGTCCGACATGTTCCGGGCGTGTTGCAGCGCGCCCGCACCCGCCTTGAAATCTTGCCGGGCGTGCAGTGACCTGGTGTTTTTGGGGGTGAGGTTTTGGTAGGCGATACCGGGTGGGTCACCGGCGAAGAGGTATGACGCTGAACGTCGCATGGCTCCCTTTGAATGGAACCGTGCAGGGATGGAAAAGTGATGGCAACTGCACGCAGGGAAAGGAGTCGTGGGAGTAGCTTTGCAATCCGACTTGCCCGAGGACACCCTGCGTACAGACTGTCACCTTTTCAGACCAAAAACAAAGACCCTAAATACGATGACCACAATGGTGACAGAGCTATCAGAAAACAGCCCGACGCTGATTTATCCAGAGTTCGTGGGTGGCAAGCGTTAGTCCAGCAGCGCTGATGTCCTCAGCAACTCATACAATCCATCAGGAACCAACGGCGCTTCGTCAGTAAAGCCTTTCCACGCAAGCCACTTCGCAGTGAAGGTTGCGCCATCGCTTTCCTTACCGTCCAAACGCGATAACTCATAGATGCTCGCATCCACAAACTTCGCATCGTAAACCTGCACAATTTCGTGTCCTGGCCTGCCGGCATACGTAAAGATGTTTTCAAGCGTACCGAGCAAGCGAACATCGGTGATGGCCAAACCGAGTTCTTCCTGAACTTCACGCGCAATGGCGTCGGCACTGGTTTCGCCAAACTCTATACCGCCACCGACCGGACGGAAGAATGGGCGGTTTTTTATCGGGTCTTGGGCTTCGCTGAGCAGAATCTTGCCATCGTGATGGAAGATGCAGAGTGCGAGCGGGCGGATGCGGTGTATGGTCATGAGGAGAAGTCCATTTTCTGTTAAAAACGCTGAGACAGCTGCTTCCATTCAGCATGGGTGTTGGATGCGGACGCAGCCTTCGGCAGCTGCTACAGGATTGCGTCCGTTTTGAGATTAGAAGTTTGCTGGAGTGTTGGCACTGATGATTTCCGCTTCATCCTGGCCAATGTTGCGAAACTTGTGCGGCAGTGTTGTCGGGAAGTAATAGCCGTCGCCAGCATTCAGCACACTGATCTGCCCATCCACCGTCAACTCAACCGTCCCCCGAGTTACGAGCCCACACTCCTCACCTTCCGAATGCACAATCGGCTCTTCCCCGGAACTCGCCCCAGGCGCGTATTGCTCGCGCAACAAGCGCATCTGCCGGCTCGGCACCGAAGCGCCAATCAGCAGCAACCGCAGGCCATGACGGCCGAGATCCGGCTGTTCGTTGGCGCGGAACACGTATTGATGCTCACGCGGCGGTTGGTCGAAAGTGAAGAAGTCCGCCAGAGACATGGGGATGCCTTCGAGCAGTTTTTTCAGGGAGCTGACGGAGGGACTGACGCGATTCTGTTCGATCAGGGAGATGGTGGCATTGGTGACGCCGCTACGCCGGGCCAGCTCGCGCTGGGACATTTTGTAGCTTTCGCGTACTAATTTGAGTCGTGAGCCCGTGTCCATGACAGCCTTATGCGAGAAATACTTAAGGGTTATGGGGGTGGATGGCGGGCGACTTGTGGCCGCGAGAGTACCGCTTCCCTGTCCCGGAAATATGAAAGGCGGGTATTAAATCACGTTTGGGGGTGATGCTCAGCAGGTTCGATAAGTGGTTAGTGAAAAAGCTGAAGGTGCTCATGGCAGACCTTTTAGCGATGTGAGTTTTGGGGTGTCAGGTGGCATTGAGGGCGGCTGATTTGGCGTCGTCGCGAGCAGGCTCACTCCCACATTTGTTCCGTGGTGTGGCTGAGCTTGTGTACACCGCCAATCCCCTGTGGGAGTGAGCCTGCTCGCGATGGCGGAGTGTCAGGCGACATTGCTGGCGGCTGACATGGCCCCTTCGCGAGCAAGCCCACTCCCACATTTTGATCGGTGGTGTGAGCCGAGACTATATCGGCGCTTAGATCCCGAACCGATCCCGCAGCGCGTAATACGCGGCGCCCATAGCGGTGAGCGGGGCCTGGAAGGTGCGGCCGCCGATCATCGGCATGTGCGGGAGCGAAGCGAACGCATCGAAGCGTTCGGCGTCGCCGCGGATCATTTCCGAGATCAGTTTGCCGGCCAGGTGCGAGCAGGTGACGCCGTGGCCGCTGTAGCCTTGCATGTAATAGGCGTTCTTCTCTATGCGGCCGAATTGCGGCATGCGCGACATGGTCAGCAGGAAATTGCCGGTCCAGCGGTAGTCGATCTTCACGTCCTTGAGTTGCGGGAAGGTCTTGAGGATTTTCGGCTTGATCAGTTGTTCGATGTCGTCCGGTTCCCGCGCGCCATAAACCACGCCGCCGCCGTACAGCAGGCGGTTGTCGGCGGTAAGGCGGTAGTAGTCGAGCAGGTAGTTGCAGTCTTCAACGCAGTAGTTGTTTTTGATCAGGCTGCGCGCAACCTTTTCCGACAACGGTTCGGTGACGACGATTTGCGAGCCGCACGGCATGCTCTTGCTGGTCACCCGATTGTCGAGGCCCTGTGGCAGGTAGGCGTTACCGGCGATCAGCAGGTATTTGGCGCGGACCACGCCTTTGGCGGTGCGCACAGTGATCGGTTCGCCGTAGGTGATTTCCACCGCCGCCGATTGTTCGTAGATTTTGCCGCCCAGGCCGATGATGGCCGAGGCTTCGCCGAGGGCCAGGTTCAGTGGATGGATGTGGCCGCCCTGCATATCGAGCAGGCCGCCGACGTAGTTGTCGCAACCGACTTCGCGCTGGATGTCCGCCGCGTCGAGCATTTTCAGGTTCTTGTTGCCGTAGCGTTCCCAGCTGCTTTTCTGCTCGGCCAGGCCTTTGAGCTGCTTCTTGTTCAGCGCCGCAAAGATGCCGCCCGGACGGTAATCGCACTGGATGTCGTAGTGTTGTATGCGCTGACGGATGATGTCGGCGCCTTCGAAGATCATGCTGCCGAGAACTTCGGCGGTTTTGTCGCCGTAGCGTTCTTCGATGACATCGACGTCGCGGCTGTAGGAGTTGACCAGTTGGCCGCCGTTGCGACCGCTGGCGCCGAATCCGACTTTGGCGGCTTCGAGGACTGTCACGCTGTAGCCCGCTTCAGCAAGGAACAGGGCCGAGGACAAGCCGGTGTAGCCGGCGCCGATGATGCAGACGTCGCAGTCCACCGCTTGTTCGAGCACCGGGAAATCACCGGTGAAGTTGCGGGTCGCGGCGTAGTAGCTGTTTACGTGGGTTTGTTTCACAGAATCTTGTTTCATAGCTTTCTCCGATGGCCACCGGCAGTGCCGGCGACCGTCGCTTTTTTTTAGGTATTAGAGCTTGATCCAGGTCGCTTTGAGCTCGGTGTATTTGTCGAACGCGTGCAGCGATTTGTCCCGACCGTTACCCGACTGCTTGTACCCGCCGAATGGCGCGGTCATGTCGCCGCCATCGTACTGGTTGACCCAGACGCTGCCGGCGCGCAAGCCGCGAGCGAAGGTGTGGGCCTTGCTCAGGTTGCTGGTCCAGACGCCGGCGGCCAGGCCGAAGATGCTGTCGTTGGCGATGGCCAAGGCTTCTTCAGCGGTATCGAAGGTGATCAGCGACAGCACCGGGCCGAAGATTTCTTCACGGGCGATGGTCATGGCGTTGGTCACACCGTCGAAAATCGCTGGCTCCACGTACAGGCCGCCGGTGCTTTCGAGGGTGCGGCTGCCACCGGCGATCAGTTGTGCGCCCTGGTCTTTGCCGATCTGGATGTAGCGCAACACGTTGTCCAGTTGACGCTGATCGACGACCGCCCCGACGGTGGTTGCCGGGTCCAGTGCGTGTCCCGGTTTCCATGCTTGCAGCGCTTCCACCAGCAGCGGAATGAACTGTTCGCGAATCGAACGTTCCACCAGCAACCGTGACCCGGCAGTGCAGACTTCGCCTTGGTTGAAGGCAATCGCACCGGCCGCCGCTTGGGCTGCCGCGCGCAAATCCGGCGCGTCGGCGAACACCACGTTCGGGCTCTTGCCGCCGGCTTCGAGCCAGACGCGTTTCATGTTGCTTTGCCCGGCGTAAATCATCAGTTGCTTGGCAATCGCGGTCGAGCCGGTGAAGGCCAGCACATCGACGTCCATGTGCAACGCCAGCGCCTTGCCGACGGTGTGGCCGTAGCCCGGAAGGACGTTGAACACGCCTTTCGGGATGCCTGYGTCCAGGGCCAACTGCGCAATGCGAATGGCTGTGAGTGGCGACTTTTCCGATGGCTTGAGGATGAACGAGTTGCCGGCGGCCAGTGCCGGGGCGAACTTCCAGCTGGCCATGATCAACGGGAAGTTCCACGGCACGATGGCGGCAACCACGCCCGCAGGTTCGCGGGTGATGAGGCCGAGTTGGTCATGCGGCGTGGCGGCGACTTCGTCATAGATCTTGTCGATGGCTTCGGCGCTCCAGCGGATCGCGTTGGCGGTCGCTGGAATGTCGATGTTCATCGAGTCGTTGATCGGCTTGCCCATGTCGAGGGTTTCGAGCAGGGCCAGTTCTTCCTGGTTGGCCAGGATCAGGTCGGCGAAACGAATCAGGATGCGCTTGCGCTGCGCCGGGGCGAGGTTGGCCCAGATCCCGGATTCGAACGTGCGGCGTGCGACGGCGACGGCTGCATTGGCGTCGGCTTCGTCGGTGCTGGCGACGTTGGCCAGGAAACGGCCGTCGACCGGGCTCATGCATTCAAAGGTGTCACCGCTGAGTGCCGGGCAGTACTGGCCGTCGATGAATGCACGGGCTTCGATGGTGAGGGACTGGAAGCGTTGTTCCCAGTCGCTGCGAGTGTTTGTCATGGTTGTGACTCGACGCAGAGGAATAAGTAGTCGTCAGATAAAACTTGAAATGCAATCCCCTGTGGAAGCGAGACCGGCTTGCCGGCGAAAGCGGTGTGTCAGACAACATCAATGTTGACTGTGCCGCCGTCTTCGCGAGCAAGCCCGCTCCCACATTTGATTGGTGGTGTATGCGGAGAAATGCGTACACCATCAGGTCCATCAGACGGTGTGCAAGTACCAGTTGTACTCAAGGTCGGAGATGGAGTTCTCGAACTCGGCCAGCTCGCTTTCCTTGCACGCCACGAACACGTCGATGTACAGCGGGTCGATGTATTTGGCCATGACTTCGCTGTCGTCCAGCTCGCGCAGGGCGTCGCGCAGGTTGTTCGGCAGGCTCTGCTCGTTCTGCTCGTAGCTGTTGCCTTCCACCGGGGCACCCGGTTCGATCTGATTCGTCAGGCCGTGGTGAATACCCGCCAAAACCGAAGCCATCAACAGGTACGGGTTGGCGTCGGCACCGGCTACACGGTGCTCGATGCGCACCGCGTCCGGCGAACCGGTCGGCACTCGCACGGCGACGGTGCGGTTGTCGATGCCCCAGCTTGGCGAGTTCGGCACGTAGAACTGCGCGCCGAAACGACGGTACGAGTTGACGTTCGGGCAGAGGAACGCCATCTGCGCCGGCAGGGTCTCGAGCACACCGCCGATCGCGTGTCGCAGCGCGGCGTTCTGCTCGGGATCCTCGCTGGCAAAGATGTTGTTGCCTTCTTTGTCGAGAATCGAAATGTGCACGTGCAAACCGTTGCCCGCCTGACCCGGATACGGCTTGGCCATAAACGTGGTGTCCATCTCGTGGTCGTAGGCGATGTTCTTCACCAGACGCTTGAGCAACACCGCGTAGTCGCAGGCCTTGATCGGGTCATTGACGTGATGCAGGTTGACTTCGAACTGCGCCGGGGCGCTTTCCTTGACGATGGCGTCGGCAGGAATGCCCTGCTCTTTCGCGCCTTCGAGGATGTCTTGCAGGCAATCGACGTATTCGTCGAGGTCGTCGATCAGGTACACCTGGGTCGACATCGGACGCTTGCCCGATACCGGCGAACGGGGTGATTGCGGACGACCGTTCACGTTGTCCTGGTCGATCAGGTAGAACTCGAGTTCGAACGCGGCGCAGATGGTCAGGCCCATTGCATCGAACTTGCTCACCACCTGACGCAGCACTTCGCGAGGGTCAGCAAAGAACGGTTGGCCTTCTAGTTCGTGCATGGTCATTAACAGTTGCGCGGTCGGGCGCTTCTGCCATGGCTCGATGCTGAGCGTATTAGGGATCGGAAAGCAGATCCGGTCAGAGTCGCCGATGTCCAGGCCCAGGCCGGTGCTTTCCACCGTGGAACCGTTGATGTCCAGAGCAAACAGAGACGCCGGCAGGTTAATGCCTTTTTCGTAGACCTTATGAAGACTGGTGCGTTCGATGCGCTTGCCGCGCACCACGCCGTTCATATCCGCAATCAGAAGGTCGACGTACAAAACCTCAGGATATTTCTTAAGGAATGCGTTTGCTTCGTTGAGTTGAACGGCACGCAGAGGGACCGACATGATGCACCTATTTTTTAGCTGTTAATTATTATGTTCACTACCTTGTTGCGAACCCAGTCAACCCGAACGGCAAAGTGAAGTCAATAGCGAACACCCGGGCCTTCAACCTTTATTTTTGGGCCTTTAAGGGGGACGAGAGTGCCAATTTTGTCTTGAGCGCCACATAAACACGGAAGATCAGCTGTGCGGCGTTTAGAATTTTTTACATGAGAGTTGTTAATTAAAATCAACAAGGCTAAGCTCCGGAAAAGCTCGTTCAAGTGTGAAACTTCGAGGTGATAAAAATGGCATTCAAGCCATTGATCGGCGTTACGGCATGCGTCAAACAGATTGGCCTGCACCCCTACCACGTCAGCGGCGACAAGTACTTGCGTGCTGTCAGCGTCGCGGCCTTGGGGCTGCCTGTGGTCATACCTTCCTTAGGCGAATTGACTGAAATCGACGATGTGCTCGCGCATCTCGACGGTCTGCTGCTGACCGGCTCCCCCTCGAATGTGGAACCTTTCCACTATCAAGGCCCGGACAGCGCTCCCGGCACGGATCACGATCCGGCACGGGACGCCACGACCCTTCCTTTATTACGTGCGGCCATTGCGGCCGGCGTGCCGGTACTCGGCATCTGCCGGGGCTTTCAGGAAATGAACGTGGCGTTTGGTGGCAGCCTGCACCAGAAGGTCCACGAATTACCCGGCATGCTGGACCACCGCGAAGCGGACAGTCCGGAGCTGGCGGTGCAATACGCACCGGCACATGCGGTGACTGTGCAACCGGGCGGCGTGTTCGAAGCCCTGGAGTTGCCGGCGGAGTTCATGGTCAATTCGATTCACAGTCAGGGCATCGAAAGACTCGCTCCTGGCCTGCGTGCCGAAGCCATCGCACCTGATGGTTTGATCGAAGCGATTTCCGTCGAGCACAGCCCAACGTTTGCCGTCGGCGTGCAATGGCACCCGGAATGGCAGGTGCTATCGAATCCTCCTTACTTGAGTATTTTCCAGGCGTTCGGTGATGCGTGCCGGCGACGGGCCGCGCTGCGTAAAACCCGCTGACTTAATACACAAACAACCGATTACTGCCCCCGCGAGCCAGACGGGCGTGCCTTTGCGCGCCCGCCCCTCGCGACAGCAACACACTGCAATAACAACAAGTACGACCAGGCAGCCAGGACGGCGGCGCCGAATAAACCCAAGTCGGGCGATGCCGGTGAGCTAAACGCAATACCCCTGTGGGAGGGGGCTTGTGTGGCGAGGGGGCAAGCCCCCTCGCCACATGGGTTCGCTCCCACAAGGGATTGCAAACGAGTTCACTGGCACCCGGCTCGGGTTTGCAAACAACTATTAAGTCAGGCCGCGTTGGCCCGACGACTGAAACCTGTTGGGAGTTTCACATGGCAAACGCCTCCAGCACTTACAGGAAGGCTCTTGAAGGTCACCAGACATCGAAGAAGGTGTTGTTGAAGGTCGACCGCGTCACCAAGAAGTTCGACGAAACCTGCGCAGTAGACGATGTCTCGCTTGAGATTCATCAAGGCGAGATCTTCGCCCTGCTCGGCGGTTCCGGTTCTGGTAAATCGACCCTGCTGCGCATGCTCGCAGGGTTCGAACGCCCGACCGAGGGCCGGATTTTCCTCGACGGCGTGGACATCACCGACATGCCGCCGTACGAGCGGCCGATCAACATGATGTTCCAGTCGTACGCCTTGTTCCCGCACATGACCGTGGCGCAGAACATTGCCTTTGGCCTCAAGCAGGACCGTTTTCCTGCCAGCGAAATCGACGCCCGCGTTGAAGAAATGCTGCGCCTGGTGCACATGACCCAATACGCCAGGCGCAAGCCGCATCAACTGTCCGGCGGTCAGCGTCAGCGCGTGGCCCTCGCCCGCTCCCTGGCCAAGCGTCCGAAGCTGTTGCTGCTCGACGAACCGATGGGCGCGCTGGATAAAAAGCTGCGCTCGCAGATGCAGCTTGAGTTGGTCGAGATCATCGAGCGCGTCGGCGTGACGTGCGTGATGGTGACCCACGACCAGGAAGAGGCCATGACCATGGCCCAGCGCATCGCGATCATGCACCTGGGCTGGATCGCGCAAATCGGCAGCCCGGTCGACATCTACGAAGCACCGGTCAGCCGCATGGTCTGCGAGTTCATCGGCAACGTGAACGCCTTCGACGGCACGGTAGTGGAAGACCTTGAAGGTCACGCGATCATCCACAGCCCGGACCTGGAACAGAAGATTTACGTCGGTCACGGCGTCAGCACCTCAGTGCAGGACAAGTCGATCACCTACGCGATTCGCCCGGAAAAAATGCTGGTCAGCACGGTCAAGCCCGAGAACCGCTACAACTGGTCCCAAGGCAAAGTGCATGACATCGCCTACCTCGGTGGTCACTCGGTGTTCTACGTCGAACTGCCAAGCGGCAAAGTCGTGCAATCGTTCATGGCCAACGCCGAACGCCGTGGCGCGCGCCCGACCTGGGACGACACCGTCTACGTGTGGTGGGAAGACGACAGCGGCGTGGTACTGCGCTCATGARAACMYTCAATCAGCAGTTCATGCGGCTGATGCCGAGTGGTCGAAAGCTCGTCATCGGGGTTCCCTTCCTGTGGCTGTGCCTGTTTTTCCTGTTGCCGTTCTTCCTGGTGATGAAGATCAGCTTCTCGGAAGCGGCGCTGGCCATTCCTCCTTATTCGGAGATTTACACCTACGCCGAACAGAAGTTTCAGCTGTTTTTGAACGTCGGCAACTACCTGTTGTTGACCGACGATGAACTGTACCTCTCGGCCTACCTCGGCTCGTTGAAGGTCGCGTTGTTCAGCACGCTGATGTGCCTGGTAGTCGGTTTCCCGATGGCCTACGCCATTACCAAGGCCAACAAGGAAACGCAAAACGTCCTGATGCTGTTGATCATGATGCCGACCTGGACCGCGATCCTGATCCGCGTGTATGCGTGGATGGGCATCCTCAGCAACAACGGATTGCTCAACGGATTTTTGATGTGGACCGGGCTCACCGACCACCCCATCGAGATCCTCAACACCAACACGGCCGTGTACATAGGGGTTGTTTACGCGTATCTGCCGTTTATGGTGTTGCCGCTGTACGCCAACCTGGTCAAGCACGATCAAAGCCTGCTGGAAGCGGCTTCGGATCTGGGTTCGAGCAACTTCAACAACTTCTGGAAAATCACCGTGCCGCTGGCCAAGAACGGCATCATTGCAGGCTGCATGCTGGTGTTTATTCCAGTGGTCGGTGAGTTCGTGATTCCGGAGCTGCTGGGTGGTCCAGAGACTCTGATGATCGGTCGGGTGCTGTGGCAAGAGTTCTTCAACAACCGCGACTGGCCGGTGGCGTCTGCCCTGGCGGTGGTGATGCTGTTGATCCTGATTGTGCCGATTCTGCTGTTTAACCGCAGCCAGGCCAAAGAAATGGAGGCACGGGGATGAAACGCTTCGGATTTTCAAAGTTCATGCTGATTTTCGGCTTGTCGTTTATCTACTTGCCGATGCTGATCCTGGTGATCTACTCGTTCAACGCCTCGAAACTGGTGACCGTGTGGGGCGGTTGGTCGTTCAAGTGGTACGCCGGCTTGCACGACAACACGCAACTGATGGGCTCGGTGGTGCGCTCACTGGAAATCGCCTGCTACACGGCGGTGGCAGCGGTTGCGCTGGGGACGTTGGCGGCGTTTGTGCTGACTCGCGTTACTCGCTTCAAGGGTCGCACACTGTTTGGCGGCTTGGTGACGGCGCCGTTGGTGATGCCGGAAGTGATCACCGGTCTGTCGTTATTGCTGTTGTTCGTGGCCATGGCGCAGATGATCGGCTGGCCGATGGAACGCGGGATCATCACCATCTGGATCGCCCACACGACGTTCTGTGCCGCGTATGTGGCAGTGGTGGTTTCCGCTCGCTTGCGTGAGCTGGACCTGTCCATCGAAGAAGCGGCCATGGATCTTGGGGCGAAGCCATTCAAGGTGTTTTTCCTGATCACCATTCCGATGATCGCGCCATCGTTGGCGGCCGGCGGCATGATGTCGTTTGCCCTGTCGCTGGATGACCTAGTGTTGGCGAGCTTCGTGTCTGGGCCGGGGTCGACGACCTTGCCGATGGAAGTGTTCTCGGCTGTGCGTCTGGGGGTTAAACCCGAGATCAACGCCGTGGCCAGCCTGATCTTGTTGGCGGTATCGATCGTGACTTTCATGGTCTGGTATTTCAGCCGCCGCGCCGAAGCCACCCGCAAGCGTGCGATCCAGGAAGCGATGGACCAGACCGCCAGTGAATCGTGGCAACAACCGAACAAGCAGATGGCTGGAGCAACGGCTTAAGGCTTGGCTTGCTCCTTGTGGCGAGGGGGCTTGTCGGAACGCCGCACCGCTCCGTTCGGCTGCGAAGCAGTCGTAAAACCAGAAAATGCGGTGTAACTGATACACCGCTGTAATAGGTTTTGGGGTCGCTCCGCGACCCAACGGGGGCAAGCCCCCTCGCCACAGCAAGCCCCCTCGCCACAGGTTTTGTGTTTACTGTTTTGTTTTGCGTATTTGAATAAAAAAGAATGGAGTTGTACCGATGAAAATGTTTGGCAGGACTCTGCTGACACTGTCCTTATTGGGCGCGATGGCTACCGGCGCCCAGGCCAATGACAAGGTACTGCGCGTCTACAACTGGTCGGATTACATCGCCCCGGACACCGTCAAGAAGTTCGAAGACGAGACCGGCATACGCGTGACCTACGATGTGTTCGACAGCAATGAAACCCTTGAGGCACGCCTGCTCGCGGGCAAATCCGGATACGACATCGTCGTGCCGTCCAACAGTTTTCTGGCCAAGCAGATCAAGGCTGGCGTTTATCAGACGCTGGACAAATCGAAGCTGCCGAACTGGAAAAACCTCAACCCGGTGCTGCTGAAAAACGCCTCGGCCAGCGATCCGGATAACGCTCACGCCTTCCCCTACATGTGGGGCTCGATCGGCATCGGTTTCAATCCGGCCAAGGTCAAGGAAGTGCTCGGCGCGAACGCACGAACCAATTCCTGGGACTTGCTGTTCAAACCGGAAAACGCCGAAAAACTCAAAGCCTGTGGCATCAGTTTCCTCGACTCGCCCACCGAAATGCTCCCGGCCGCCCTGCACTACCTGGGTTACCCGGTGAACTCGCAGGACAAAGGCCAGATCGCCGAAGCTGAAGCACTGTTCATGAAGATTCGCCCATCTGTGGCGTACTTCCATTCGTCGAAGTACATCTCCGACCTGGCCAACGGCAACATCTGCGTGGCGGTCGGTTATTCAGGCGACGTGCTGCAAGCCAAAGCCCGCGCCCAGGAATCGGGTAACTCGGTGCAGATCGACTACAGCATCCCGAAAGAAGGCGCCGGCAGTTTCTACGACATGGTCGCCATTCCCCGGGACGCGGCGAACGTCGAGAACGCCTACCTGTTCATGAACTTCCTGATGCGCCCGGACATCATCGCCGAGATCACCAACAACATCGGCTACAGCAACGCCAACGCGGCGGCGACACCGTTGGTGGATGAAGCGATTCGCGATGACCCGGGATCGTATCCGCCGCAGGACGTGATGGCGACGTTGTATGCGATTCCGGATATGCCGATCGGGATTCAGCGAGTGATGACCCGGGGCTGGACGCGGGTCAAGCTCGGGAAATAAAAAATACATGAACACCACCGATCAAGTGTGGGAGCGGGCTTGCTTGCGAAAGCGGTAGGCCAGTCACCATCAATGCTGAATGTGACGGCCCCTTCGTTGTGCGATTCAAACAACACAAAGCAATCAGCCCGCAGGAAAAACTCCGGCGGCGTTGCGGACTCAGGCACCGGCAGCCGATAGTCACGCATCAAGGTCAAATGTGGCCGAAACTCCTTCGGCGCATCCTCAAACCCAAACGGCAACATCGCCTGTTCCAGTGCATACACCAGCCGCAATAACGCCGGCGGCGCCTGCTCCGGCGCAAGCACCAACACCCCTGCCCGGCGCCAGACATCCAGCCGATCAAGCGCCAACTTCAACGGTACCCCAGGCACCTGAACCTTTGCGGCAGCCGTACAAATATCGGCGATCTGCGCCACACCCACCGCGCCCAAAAATTTCAACGTCAGATGAAAGTTTTCCACCGGTACCGGGCGCCCGCTGCGCAGTTCAAGCGCGCTGCGCCATTGGGCAATCGCCTTGCGTTGCTCGGGCGGGCAGTTCAGGGCAAAAAACAGCCGTTTGAGCGGTTCATGGGATTCGTCGCTCACGCCTGGCACCTCCTGACATGCACGTTATAGTTGAACCAACCGAAAACAACGGGAGGGGGCCATGCGGCAGATCATCAGCAAAGAGCCATGGTGGGCGATGCCACCGAAACCTGGGCAGGATGAGTCCGAGCTGGAATGGGGCTGGCTGGTTCACTATAGCGAAGGTGAGCCACGTTTCGAGTTCGTCAGGGAGCGGCCGACTGACAACGAGATCCGTCATCGCAAGAGTTGCCGGACCACCCCGACAGCGGAGTGATCCAGCGGTTTGTATCAGGTCTGATAGATGATGTTGAAGCCGCCGAAGATCATCCGCTGACCATCGAACGGCATTGAATTGACGTCCGGTTGCATGCGCGGGTCGGCCATCATTTTCTGCATGCCGGCATTGCGGGTGGCCTTGTCCGGCCAGACGATCCAGGAAAACACCACGGTTTCGTCTTCCTTGAGTTTCACCGCCATCGGAAACGAGGTCACTTTGCCGTCCGGCACATCGTCGCCCCAGCATTCAACAATGCTCAAGGCGCCGTTCTCTTTGAAAATCGCGCTGGTGATTTCGGCGTGCTTCTTGAATTGCTCGCGGTTGGCGGTCGGTACGGCAATCACACAGCCATCGACATAAGACATGATCATTCTCCAGCTGGGGGTTGAGGGTCGAGCTGATGGTTAGTCGATTCCGTCGGGCTCCATTCGACAGACCCGCTGGCCGAATCGACCGGCGGCGGTTCGGCGCTCCCCGCCAGATTGCCCTCGATCTGCCCCGCCATGTACAGCGTCCCTGCCATCACGCCGGTCGTCGGATTTTGCACCAGCTTCAGCCAGGCCTTGTCGAACGTATTGCCCAGGCTGCTGCGAATCAGCGCCTCGCTGTCGGGTCGGTCGGCGGCTTGAATGAGTGCGCGGATCCCGGCCACTCCCACGGTGATCAAGCCCCCGGCCAGTTTCCCGGCGGCGGCGGCCACGGCGCTGGCGGCCCCGCGCGGGGCCATTTCAGCTTCCATGCGCTGACTGGCGCGCTTGGCCACGGGCGCCATCGCGGTGTCCGTCGAACCGATCCCCTTGTCGCCGCCCGCCTTGTGGATCTTGTCGATCAGCGCCACGTAAGCCGGCAGTGAGTTCAGCGGGTCCGTACGGACGACCTGGTAAAACGAGGCATTGCGCGCGGGCGGTGGCCCGAGGGCGATGGCGGGGATTTTCTGGATGCGGCCATTGAGCTGCGCCATCGGGATGCCGTGGCGCTTGGAGGTTTTCTGCAGCTCTTCCTGAAGTATGTCCACGTAGAACGCCGTGGAATTGCCGAGAATCGTGTCGGGATCAATTTCGACCGCGACCGGCGCCAACACCCGTTGCTGGTATTGTTCGAGCAAGTAGCCCGCCAGACGCTTGGTCGAGGCATCCTGCTCGCCCTTGGCGTTGAGGGTGTACCAGCTGACTTTCACTGACAGCCATTCCTGTGTCCAGTAACTGCTGAACCAGGGGATGAAGTTCTCTTCCGTGAGTTGGTAGACCCGAGTGCGCCAGTAATCCATGGCCCCGCGCGAGTAGATGCGCGTCTGCTCGGTGGCTGATTGCGACGCGGCGATGATTTCGCGATCCACCTGTCGCCAGGTGCTATCGGACACGACCACCACAACCGCCGCCACCTCAGGGGCACGCTCAGGCGTGGCGCATCCCGCCAACACCACCAACACGGCGACGATCAGCGAACGCAGGTTCAAGATCGCGGTTTCCTACAGTCGCCCTCGGGCAGAATGCCCGAAACTCAAAGGCCTATTGGTTTGAGTATAGGTGGCGGTTTTTGTTCGCTTGGGGCTCGTGGTGCATTTCAAGCCGCCTTCGCGAGCAAGCCCGCTCGGAGCGGGCTTGCTCGCGAAGAGGCCCTGAAGAACACCATCATTCATGTTGATATTCACCATCGCGACGAATGCCTTCCGCAATAAACCCCGCTGGCGCACGATCACCCCATCACAATGCAACGCCCGCCTCGGAGGGCCACATCATGTTGATCCATCTCCTGACCTGCCTGGCCCTGACCGCCGTGACGTTGACGCTTTTCTCCCGTTTCATCCTTGATATCGGCCAGACCGAGGAGCAACCGTCATGATCCACTCCGTCAGCCTGGCCGTGAGGTTCCCGGTATTCGGCAGCAACTACTACGCGCAGGAATCCGTCTCGCGCAAAGAATTGTCACTGGTGTTCGACGAAAATTTCGAGGCATTGCTGATGCCGGCAGCAGCCAACCACTTCAGCAACGAAGTGGTCGGTCTAAACGATCAGTTCCGCTTTCTCAATGACGTGCTGGCTGAACACCTGCTGGAGATCGAACTGGCCCAGAGCGCACCCCGCTCTTCGCGCCAGTTTACGTTCTAGGACGATACGGGCCGACGAACAGCCCGCACCTTGCCGCTATTGCCACCGCCACAGTAAAACCGCTCGGCGCCGTCCGACTCAAGACCTGAAACCCCTACCCCTGGCGGCATTTCGACGGCCTCCAGGACTTTGCCGGTGATCGGGTCAATTCGCCGCAACTCACTCTGATCTTCCTCCCACGTGCCATGCCAAAGATCGCCGTCCACCCAGGTCACCCCGGTGACAAAACGGTTGGACTCGATGGTGCGCAGAATGGCCCCGGTGCCGGGGTCGATCTGATGGATTTTGCGCGCCCGGTACTGACCGACCCACAGCGTACCTTCCGCCCAGGTCAGCCCCGAATCAGTGCCCCCGCCGGGCGCCGGGATGCTGGAGACCACACGACCGGTTTGCGGGTCGATTTTATGGATGTGTTCGCCGGCAATCTGGAACAAATGCTGGCCGTCAAAGGCTGTTCCCGCGTCTGCGGCGACGTTGATTGAACCCGTTGGCTGTCCACTTTCCGGATCGAGGGCGTTGAGTTTTTCTCCGGAGGCGAACCAGACGTGCCGGCCGTCAAACGAGACGCCATGCACGCTGTCGACGCCGGGAAACGGGCCGTATTCACGGATGATTTCAGCAGTTGAACGTTTCATGGTTGCATCCTCTTCACTGGGTGTGTGGAGTGGATCCTAATCACCTGGCAACAACGCCGTGAGTAACAAAGTCGTCGCGAATCCCGGCAACGGTGGCGTCATCCAGCGACGGGCGCGGCCACGGCCAAACGCCTGCACTTTACCGGCGACCGCCAGCGCATCAAGGGCCCGTTGGACGCTGCGCTGACTGGTGCCCAGCGCCATCGCCAGCGCTGAGCTCGACCACGATTCACCGTCCGCCAAAAACGCCAGCAGCGCTGCGTGTTGCTCCTCGACCGGTCGCGCCAGCACCACGACGTCCGGTGACACCAGGGCAAAGCCGCGCTTCGTTGCGGTGACCCCCGCCAGCGGTCGAAGCGCCGCCCGCAGCCGTCCGACCTCGACGCGCAACCGCGCGCGATGAGATTCGTCACTGAGCTTCAAACGAAAAGCATAGGCGATCAGTGTTTCCCGGGGGACATCGCCCGGCCAGGCTTCGGCCAATGCCCGCGCGAGGGTAAACAACACTGGGCGCTTGGCCAGGGACACCGACATGCCAGCGCCGCGAACCACGTAACGACAGGCGTCGACCACCAGCGAGGTTGATGTGAGCAGTGTTTCCACCTCATCCAGCCTCAGCGGCCGCGATTCGCCATGGCAGATGAGGCGGGCTGCGGGGGCGTTCATGATGTGAGCGACGTTTTCGACTTCAGCGCTCAGCGCCGGGATACCCGCCTCGCCTGCAAAGCGTTCGGCCCGCTCCAGTGCAGCGCGGGCCTTTTTGATTTCCAGCCGGCGCATAGCGATGCCGGCCACCACCAGTTCATGCGCCGCGCGCAGGGCCGGCGGCAAAGGCGCCGGATCGAGCCGGACGAGCTTTTCTTCGACCTGTTCGAGATGGCCGATCAGCAACAGCCTCCGGATCTCCAGATACCCCGCGTGCGCCGCATTCACCCAATCCCCGTGCGCTTCGAGCGTTGCCCGCGCCGTATCGAGGGTTTTTTCCGGCCAGTTCAAATCACGAGCCGCCAGGGCAATTTCCGCTTCGGCCACCACACAGCGCGCCCGGGCCATGGGCTCTTTCGGACCAAATGCCCGCCCCGCCCGTTTGACCAGCGCCTTCGCGCGCTCCAGATCACCGAGCTGCGCCATGGCGATGCCGCGCAGTGCCAGCGCCGGCGCATCGTCGCGCAACGCAACCCGGTCCAACGCCCCGAGGGGGTCCCCCGCTGCCAGCGCTCGGGCGGCGGCGGTGATCAGCGAATCCATTTGCGTCGCGCCACAATAGTCACTCCCAACGTTTGATGTCCGCTGGTTAGTCTATCTCACGCCAAAGGCTTGGCCTGGTTCGGTGGGTGATGCCGGGTATTCTCTAAACTCTTTTTAGGTTGTACGATGACCGACGAGTCACCCAGTCCCCATAACAACAAGGAAACACCTATGAAGAACGTCAAACTGCTGGTCGGTTTTCTATGCCTTTTCAGTGGCTACGTCGCGGCCGCCCCGGCGCCGGGCGAGAAAGAAGTCGCCAGCGCCGTCGACCATCTGACCCAAGCCATGCTGCACAAAAACATTCCCGAGCTTAAAGCACTGACCGCCGAGAACCTGACCTACGGGCATTCCAGCGGCAAGGTTCAGGACAAGACCGACTTCATTGCTGATATCGAAACCGGCAAAAGCGCTTTCAAAACCCTGGAAATGCAGAACCAGACCATCAACATCTCTGGTGACACAGCGCTGGTCCGCAACCATTTTTCGGCACTAGCGCTCAAGGGCACCGAAGTGGTCCCGACCGAAATCGAGAACTTCCAGATTTGGCAAAAGAAGGGTGACAAATGGCTGCTGGTTGGCCGCCAGGCTTTCCGCATCTAGCTTTCCATATACAAAAAAGATCCCGCCCAAGGTCACTTGAGCGGGATTTTTTTATCCACGCAACTGCATCAAGACAGCCGTGTTATGCCACCGGGATCATCGGATCTGCTGCGGCCAACGCGCTGGCACGGTCGGCTGCCGGCGGGTAGATCCAGACGGTATTGATCTGGGTTTTCAGCTCTTTGCCTTCCTGCTTGACCAGTTTGACCTGACGATCCCAACCTTCGGTATAAACCGCGCCCCAAGCGCCCAGATCCAGACATGTCACGTACTTGGGTTGGCTGTAAGGCGTCGGGTCCACGCCCAGAATATGCGCCGCCACGTTGTTACCGGCGTGACGCCCAAGCGAGATGGCGTGTTGGCAGGTCATCATTGCGTAGTTGCCAATGTCATCGCAGGCCGCGTAAGCCACATCGCCCGTGGCATAGATGTCGTCCTGGCCAATGACTTTCAGATGACTGTCCACGTGCAGACGGCCCTGACCATCACGCTCGGCAGGGATCTGCTCCGTCAGCGAACTGGCCCGTACACCGGTGGTCCAGATCACGGTTTTGGCATCGATGCGCTGACCGTCAGCCAAGGTCACGCCGTTTTCGTCGACGGCCACCACTGACGACTTCAATTGCCATTTCACCCCAAGCTCCGTGCTCGCTTCGGCAATCGACTGGCTGATCTCGGCGCCCATCGAAGCCCCGACCTTCTCACCACGGTCGACGATGATCACGTCAATGTCGGCATCCTCACCGAGGATAGCCCGCAGACGCGCCGGCATTTCAGTCGCCGTTTCAATCCCGGTGAAACCACCGCCCGCCACCACCACGGTGTTGCGGGTTTTGCTGACTGGCAGGCTGGCCAGGGATTTGAGGTGGTTTTCCAGACGCACGGCTTGTTCGATCTGGTCCACATCAAAGGCATGTTCGACCACGCCCGGGGTGTTCGGCAGGGCCAGGCGACTGCCGGTCGCCAGAACGAGTTTGTCGTAGCTGCACGTCTGCCGGGTGCCTGAAGCATCGATGTAGCCGACACTTTTTTGCTCCACGTCGATGGTGTCTGCGGCGCCCTTGATGAACATCACACCCACGGCATCGAACAGCTCGCCGATCGGTGCCGCCAGTTGATGCGCGTTCGGCTCATAGAAGCGCGGACGCACGCGCAGCTCGGCCTGAGGCGCCAATACCGTGACCTCTACGCCGTTGTGATCATGCAGATCGAACAGGCGCGTTGCACTCAACGCCGTCCACATACCGCCGAAACCTGCGCCGATGACCAGAATGTGCTGTTTCATGGTTTTAACTCCGAGGATGACCCAAGACAGAACTCGTTGCCGAGCAGACATCGGCGACTATAGTGATCCGAGTTACAAGGTGCAACATCCATTTGGCAATGGTTACTATCGTCAACATTGATACCTCGAGAATCCCGTAACAGCTTTAATCAATAGGGAACACCGGGCAGCTAGCCTCGCCAGCGGATCATTGCCCCCCAACCCATCGACTGTTAATATTGGCGACTCATTCAGTCGGAGATCCAGATGTCTCTTTACAGCGCAGGCGTTGAATACGGCATTCATTGCCTGATTTTTTTGGTGGGCGATTCCGGCGATAGCCGTGAGGCGAGCGTGCGCGACCTGGCCGAGTTGCAAGGCGTGCCGCTGGATTACCTGGCCAAAATCTTCACCCGGCTGGCCAAGGCAAAACTGGTGATCGCCACCGAAGGCGTACGCGGCGGGTTCAAACTGGCGCGGCCGGCGGACGAAATCAGCGTACTGGACATCGTCAAGGCCATTGATGGCCAGAAGCTGATCTTTGATTGCCGCGAAATTCGCGGGCGCTGCGCCGTGTTCGACGGCGCCCCACCGGCGTGGGCCCTCGACGGTCCTTGCTCGGTGCACGCCGTCATGATGACTGCGCAAAAACGCATGGAAGACGCGCTCGCCCAGCAAACCATTCTCGATTTGGCCAGACGAGTCGGGCGCAAAGCCCCGGCCGAATTCGGTGTCCAGTTGAACACCTGGATGAATGACCGGCGGGAAAAGAAAACCGCCAGTAGTGCGCCGATTGAGGACGAGCAGATCATCCCGACGAAGGAAATCTCAGACTGACGATTCAGTTATGGGCAAACCGGATTAGAGCGCTCTATGATTGAACCCCATGACCACCTCCGCTCCGATCCGCTCACCCTGCCCGCCCGGCGCCTGCACCTGCGGGCGTGACCCGCTGCTGGAAACACCGGGGGCGGACGTGCGTATCCTGTTTCTGACCCGCCAAGAAGAAAAGCGCCTGCTCGACCGACTGGAAAGCCTTCAGAGCCTGGCCGACCTCGAACGCCTGCAACAGCGGATGTATGAGCAATTGGGCATCCGCGTCGAGATCGTCCCCAGCTTCAACGAAGTGCGGACCATGCGCGGCATCGGCATCACCCTCGGCGAGCAACCGGGGCTGTGCCGCAAAACCCGCCAATCGATCCCGGCCGCCATTCGCCGCAGCCTGGAAAATCGCCCGGAAATTGCCTACGACATCCTTAACGCCAATGACCTGTTGCGGGATGCGTAAGGTCAGCATCAATGAAAACTACAAGTTCACCCATGTTTCGCGAGTGAAACAGGTGCCGGGCGTGACGTTGTTCAATCCTTGAAAAGACCATTAAAGAGGATCAGCGGTCGTACACGCACGGCCGGGCGCTGCTATGCCTTCACTGGGGACAAAGGGGGTTCAGCGTAACCGTGGTTCCGGCGCCAGCCAGGTGCGCGAAGACAAACAGGTGCCAATCCGTATCAGGAGGTGGCCTATGTTATTCGTTGTCAGTTGGTCGATTAACCCGGAAAACCGTAACAAGGCGATCGAGCGTTTYCTTAGGACCGGAGGTGTTCCACCCAACGGCGTCAAGATGCTCGGACGCTGGCATGCCGTAGGCAGTTCGAGCGGTATGGGTGTGCTAGAGGCGAGTGATCTGGTGCCCATCCAGCAATGGGTGCTGGAGTGGAGCGACATCATGAAAATGGACGTCCATGCGGCATTGACCGATGAGCAGGTGGCGCCGCTGTTGGCAGCCACTACCGGTTAGTAGCAGGCATCGGGGCGGTGGTTCACTGCCCCTTTCCTGGTGTTGGCCTATTTCACTTTGCGCAACAAAAAATGCGACAGCGCCGGGATCAGTACCAACGCCCCGACCATGTTCCAGATGAACATGAACGTCAGCAAAATGCCCATGTCCGCTTGGAACTTGATCGGCGACCAGGCCCAGGTGATCACACCGGCAGCCAGGGTAATCCCGACCAACGCCACCACTTTCCCGGTGAACGCCACGGCATTGCGATAGGCCTCTGTCAGCGACAACCCGGCACGTTGCTGCGCCAGTTGCACGCTCAGCAGGTACAACGCGTAATCCACGCCGATCCCCACGCCCAGCGCAATCACCGGCAGCGTGGCGACTTTGACGCCCATGCCGAGCCAGACCATCAAGGCTTCACAGAGGATTGAAGTCAGCATCAACGGCACCACCGCCACCACCACCGCACGCCAGCTGCGGAAGGTGATGAAGCACAGCACAATCACCGCGCCATACACGTACAGCAGCATGGTGCGGTTGGCGTCACGCACGACGATGTTGGTCGCCGCTTCAATCCCGGCGCTGCCGGCGGCGAGCATGAACTGGCGTTCGTCGTTGCTGTGTTCGCGGGCGAAGGCTTCGGCCACTTGCACCACACGGTCGAGGGTTTCGGCCTTGTGGTCCGACAGGTAGGCCACGATGGGCATCATCGAGCAATCGTTGTTGAACAGGTCCGGGCTGCTGACCGAGGCCTGCTGGGCTCCGTAGTTCAACACGTCCTGATTGCGCGCGATGGTCAGCATTTTCGGGTTGCCTTCATAGGAACCCGCCGTGATTTGCCGCACGGCATTGGTCAGCGACACCGTGGTTTGCACACCTGGCACTTGCTGCAACAGCCAGGCAAGGCGATCGGCCTCCACCAGCGATTGGTATTTCAGGCAGCCTTCGGCCGGCGTCTTGAGCATGATTGCGAACTGGTCGCTGGACAGCGAATAGTTGGCGGTGATGTAGGCGTTGTCGCGGTTGTAACGCGAGTCCGAACGCAGCTCCGGGGCACCGGGGTCGAGGTCACCGATCTTCAGGTGATGGCTGACGGCAATCCCGCCCACCGCCAACACACCCGCCACGCTCACTGCGATGGTGGCCCAGCGGCGTTCGGTGAACTTGTCGAGGAAACTCCACAGCGCACCGATGCCTTTGCCGCGAAGCTCCTTGTTCTCGGCGCGCAAACTGCGCTCGGCGGCCTTGCGGCTCACGCCCCAGTACGACAGCAGTACCGGCAGCAGCACCAGGTTGGTGAAAATCAACACCGCGACACCGATGCTGGCAGTGATCGCCAGGTCTTGAATCACCGGAATATCGATCAGCATCAACACCGCAAAGCCGACCGCGTCAGCCAGCAACGCGGTCAGGCCGGCGAGGAACAAACGGCGGAAGGTATAGCGCGCAGCGACCAGTTGATGGGTGCCGCGCCCGACGTCCTGCATGATCCCGTTCATCTTCTGTGCGCCGTGGGACACGCCAATGGCAAACACCAGGAACGGCACCAGAATCGAGAACGGATCCAGCGAGAAACCCAACAGTGCGACCAACCCAAGCTGCCAGACCACCGCGATGACTGAACAGAGAATCACCAGCGCCGTGCTGCGTACGCAACGGGTGAAGTAGAAAATGATCGCCGTGGCAATCACCGCGGCGGCGCCGAAATACAGCATCACTTGCATCAGGCCGTCGATCAGGTCGCCGACCAGTTTGGCAAAGCCAATCACCCGGATCTTGATCGGGCCTTTGCCCTCTTCGCCCGTCACGCGGGCGCTGCCTTCGAATTCGTATTTGTCGCGCAGTTTCTCTTCGAGGGTTTTCGAGAACTGGTGGTAGTCGATGGCTTGCCCGGTGACCGGGTCTTTCTCCAGCAGCGGCACGAAGATCATGCTCGACTTGAAGTTGTTACCGATCAGGCTGCCGACAATGCCCGAGCGGGCAATGTTCTGCCGCAGTTGCTGAACCGTTTGCTCCGAGCCGTCGTAGGAGTCGGGCATCACCGGGCCACCCTGGAAACCTTGCTCGGTAACTTCGGTCCAGCGCACGGCCGGGGTCCACAGCGATTTCATCCAGGCCCGGTCAACGCCCGGCGTAACGAACAGTTCGTCGTTGATCTCTTTCAAGGCGTCGAGGTAGTGCGGATCGAAAATGTCGCCGTTACTGCTCTCCACCACCACCCGCACAGCGTTGCCCAGGCCGCGCAGGGCCTGACGGTTTTCCAGGTAGTTCTGGATGAAGGGTTGGCTCTGCGGCAGCATTTTTTCGAAGCTGGCATTGAGCGTCAGCCGGGTGGTGGCGAAGAAGCTCAGTGCAATCGTCACCAGCAGGCAGGCCACTACCACCCACACGCGGTTGTTGAAAATCAATCGTTCCAGGGCGTTACCGGAGCGTGCGTCGAAGCCCTTGAGCTCGCGAATGACCGGCATTGTTTCGAGTTCGTGATGACCCATCTTGGTGTTCTCTGTGTGATGCCGGGCTTATTCGAGGGGCAACTGGCGCAGGCCACGGGTGCCCGCAAGTACCAGCGAGCTGCCGGAAACCTGCGCGGCGGCCACGGGGGCCGGTGTAGTGTTCGGCTGAAGGTGGAAACTCGCGCCGTCGTCGCTGCTGACCAGCACATGACCGGCCTGACTGACCAGCACGATGCGGCCATCGGCCGTGACGGAACTGGCGGTGATGCTCAGGGGTAAGCCGACTTCGATTTTGTTCCAGCTCACGCCGCTGTCCGTGCTGCGGAATACGTTGCCGCGCAGACCGTACACCAGGGTCGCGCCCGGTTTGCCGGTGATGCCGAAAAAGCTGCCGTTATACGGTGTCGGCGTCGCGTTGAACCGACCACTGGCACGGTCGAGTTTCAGCACCAGGCCCTGCTCGCCGACGATAAACAAATCGTCACCGACCGGGCGCAGTGCGTAGAGGTTCAGGGCGCTCGGGTTGTCGGTGCGGTCCAGTAACGGCGTCCAGTGGCGACCGCCATCGTCGGTGCGCAAAATCAGGTTGAAGGCGCCGATGATGTAGCCGACCTGATCGCTTTCAAACCAGACATCGAGGAAAGGTTTATCAGCGCCCTCCTCGACCATGCGTTGGGCGTCGCTGACCCGGGCTTGCAGATCGGCGTCATCCGGTTGGCTGGCGAGTTGATGCTGATAGTAATCGAGCAGGATCGGACCCACTTGACGCCCATCCAGCTGCCGGGTCCAGGTCTGGCCCGCATCGCTGCTGTGCAGGACCACGCCGTCGTGACCGACCGCCCAGCCCTGTTGTGGTGTTGGAAAATGCACGGCGACCAGGTCGGAACTGACCGGGACTTGCGCCTGTTGCCAGTGCTGGCCGTCATCATCGGAATACAGAATGTGCCCGCGCTGGCCCACGGCAACCAGACGTTCACCGGCGTGAGTCAGCCCGGTCAACGTCGAGCGTGCGGCCAAAGGGCTGGGCAACGCCTGGGTGTCGAGCACATCGGCAAAGTCGCTGGCGAACACCGGGCGGGTGAACGGCACGGCCATGGCAGCCGACAACGCGGCCAGCAGAAACCATTTGATCATTGTCATTATTATTATCTCGGGTGCACACCACAGATCCCTTGTGGGAGCGGGCTTGCTCGCGAAGGCGGTGTATCAGTCAACATCACCGCTCCCACATTTGATCGTGGGTTTAGCGGATACCGGCGCCGGCCAGCGATTCAGCAGACCACTGCGCCTTCGACAGTGGGTCGATGTACTTCAAGCCACCGTAAGGCCCGTAGTAACCGTTCACGTTGTAGGCACCGGAAACCAGGTCGTAGATCATGTGGTTGATCGTGTCCGGTGCTTTCACGTCGTAGCTGTAGGTCAGGTGCGCGAAACCGCCACGATAGAGCTGGCCACGGGCGTCATACTCGTCGGAGGCCAGAGCGATCCAGCTGTCCTCGTCGAGGTAGAAGGTACGCTTGCTGTAGATGTGACGTTTGCCTGGCTTGACCGTGGCTTCCACCACCCACACCCGGTGCAGTTCCCAGCGCAGCAAGTCCGGGTTGACGTGATTGGCCTTCATTACGTCGGTCGCGTCTTTGTGGTAGCTCAGCTTGTAGGTGTTGTACGGCACATACATTTCTTTCTTGCCGACCAGTTTGAAGTCGTAACGGTCCATCGCGCCGTTGAACACGAAGGCATCGTCATAGGTGGCGGTGCCGACAGTACCCGGGTTCGGCGTGTCATAAGCAAGGTCCGGAGCCAGTTTCACGCGGCGTTGCCCTGGCAGGTATTGCCAGGCGCGACGCGGTTGTTGCAACGGGTTCACCGAGTCCATCAGCAGCAGCGCTTCACCGGCACGACGCGCAGGGCCGGTGTAGGCGAGCTTGATCTTGTAGTACGTTTCGTCGGATGTCACCGGACCCGCTGGGCGCGACGGAGCAAAGAGCGGGTATTCGATGTTGAACACACCCGTGGAGCTCAACGAAGCGGTACCGGAGGAGTCGACGTTCCACGAGTCGTACTTGTTGGTCATTGCCACGCCTTGATAGCGCTGCAAGTGGTTCCACATGGCTTCGTTGCCGTCAGCGGGGATCGGGAACGGTACACCCGGCAGGGAGTTTTCCAGACCGAGCCCGCCGTCGGTGGTCTTGGCCGTCACGGCGTTTTTCGCAGTGTTGTCCAAGACGCCCTGAGGCATGGCGACGGTCCGGTGGGTCGGGTAGACATCGAGGCGATAGGTCGGATAACGAGTGAGCAACGCCTGGGTGGTCGCGGTGAGTTTGTCTTTCTGTGCCGCGAGTTCTTTGGCAGTGATGACCAAGCGCGGTTTTTCGGCGCCGAACGGGTCCGGGCGGAACGAGTCGCCGGTCTTGAACTCGGCCGGGATCGTGGTCAGGCCGCCGGTGTACGCCGGAATGCTGCCGTCGGCGTTGGCCGCTTTATCAGCGCCGATCGCCGTCAGGCTGGTACCGAGTTTTGCCGCTTGATCGGCACTGACCGCCGCTTGGGCGGAGCCGACTACGGCCAGCGCCAGGGCGGTGGCTAATATTGATTGGGTAAACTTCATGGGGTGTCTCCTGTTAACACACAGCACTCGGATCAGAGGGTGGTTTTGAAAGTGAAAGTGACCATGCCGCGATCCTTGAGCTGGGCCACGGTACCGGCAAACGCAGTGGTCTGGCCGGGCACGCAGTTGTATTGACCGTTGGCACCGGGCGCAGCGCCATCGCCACGAGCCGAGGCGTTGCCGGCAGAACCGCAAGTGTCGAAGTCGCCAAAGTTGTCGACGTATTTGAGGTCGAAACGGTATTGGCTGTGCACGTCCATACCGACGCCGACCGCGTAGCTGCCGGTACCCTTGTTGCCGCCCAGTTGCACGGACGAATGGCCCGCGAGGCCAACGTTGTAGTTGACCGGCATGAACATATCGATGCCGGGGAACACCTGGTACCAGGTCGGGTTGAAGTTCATGCCGACGATGTAGTTGTCCTTGGAGACCTTGTCGACGCCGTTGTACCAGTCCTCACCCTTGAACAATTGCTTGTTGTCGGTGACGTCCAGCCAGCGGCTATAGGCGAGCTCCACCAGCAACGAGGAGGAATCCCAGATCGGTGTTTCGCCGAAAGTGGTCAGGCCGTTCAGCACCGCGTGTACGGTGTTGCCGCGCGCCACGCCGTTCGCGCCATCGAAACTGCCGATGAAACCCGGAGCCCCGGCCGCGCCCAAGGTCGGGTTGACGGTGGCGGGAACGCTGGACAATGCCATGTTGTGGCGATAGTTGAGGTCGAAACCGACACTCACGCCGGCAATGTTTTTGGCCAGGCTTACCCCGTAGATATCGATGTCATCCACGTAGAACTGGTTGTAGCTGCCAACGGTGCCCGAGGCGATTGCAGCCGGCGTGACAGCACCTGGTTGCAGTGCCAGATTGGGCAGGATGTCCGAGGTTTTGCGGTAGTAGACACCCAGGGTGCCGTCCAGCCATGCCGGGCTCCACTTGGCCATCAGGCCGAAGTCGCCGCTGTTGTCAGGCGTGTAGGTATGGCCGTTGGACAGGCGCAGGAACTCATTGGCGCCCAACGGACCCTGAAGACCGAAGAACGGATTCCTCGCGGCAATCAACGACAGGTTGTGGCCGCCGCTCTGGATACCGTCGTTGAAACCCAGGTACGTGCCGGATTCCGGCAAGCGTGCGGCGTTCCAATCAAGGAAATACTGTGCCGCCAAGGTCAACTCAGGGTTGACGGTGAAGCTGGTGGACAGCTGGTTGCGCGGGATGAAAAGCTCTTTGGCTTCAGTGCCCGGCACCGCGAGGGCTTTAGATAAATCCAAGCCCGACTGGCCATAGTTGTTGCCATGGGCAAAGGCCAGGACGCTTTCACCCCAATAGACCGTGTGTTTGCCGGCCTTGCCACTGAGCATCGATTCATCGCCGATTTCGGTGCTGCCGAAGACGAATGCGTCGAGGATCTCGGAGGACGGGCCGTTGTAGTAACGGTCGGCATAGCCGCTCTGGTGCTTCGAATCAGCCTTGCCGTCATTCATCTGGTTGGTCGACGGGTTGAAGCTGCCGATGTCGTCATAGGCATGGTCGTACCAGCTGTTGGCGCTGACCCGAAAGCCCATCTGTTTTTTGTACACCACGTCCAGCTCCGACATGACGTCGAGGCGCTGGGCGACTGGGCTACCGGAAGAAAAATTGCGGTCACCGTCGTTGTTGTTCCACGAGTTGGCCAGCTTGCTGTTCGCCGCCTCGACGCGCTGGGCGTAGTTGAACTTCAAGGTGTTGTCGAAACGAACCGTCAGGTCCTCGTTACCCGTGTCGAATTCGAACGCCTGCACAGGCGTCATACCCAACCCGGCAAGAATCGCCGAAGCCAGCAGCCCGCGCCGCAGATTTGGATGGCAGATCTTATTGTTGTTATTCATCTAGCGTGCTCGCCTTCTCTGTGGTTTCACGAAAAGTCATTCAAGAAAATGCCGACTTCGGTGTGGTGCCCTGCTCTAAGGAGCACTGACCAGTTCGGTCGAGACTGTTGTATCGCGAGGGGTGGGGGGGTCGCCGGTCAATTGGGCCAAATCACCGGTCAGCTAAACAATTTCTGCGGCAACACAATCCCTGTAGCAGCTGGCGAAGCCTGCGTCCGACTGCGMAGCAGTCGTAAAACCTGAGGTTGCGGCCTCCCTGAAACACCGCATTGTCTGACTTCACGACTGCTGCGCAGCCGGACGCAGGCTTCGCCAGCTGCTACCGGTCGCGTTATCCGTGAGTGGGGAGTTTTTTGTGGGGAAGGATGTTTCAGAGTTGCTGGCGATAATCCGTAGGCGAGAGCCCGGTCCAGCGCTTGAACGCGCGGGTGAAATTGCTGGTATCGCTGAAACCCAGGAGAAAGGTGATTTCAGTCACCGGCCGCGCCGCCTGGCTCAGGTAGCTGTAAGCGAGTTCCTTGCGGGTGTCATCGAGCAGTTGCTGGAAATGCGTGCCACGCTGGGACAGCTTGAGCTGCAGCTTGGTCGGGCTCATGTGCAAGGCGCTGGCGACCTTGTCGCGGCTGCAATCGCCGTCCGGCAGGAACTCGATGATCTTCTGGGTCACCCCGGTGATTACATCGTTTTTGTCCAGACGCGCCAGGTAACTGATGATGATATTGTCGTTGACCTGGGCCAACTCCGGGCAGGAACCGCTGAGCGGCTGCATCAGTTCCGCCTTGTCGAACACCAGCAAGCTGCTGGCCTGCCCGAACAACACCGGCGACCTGAACAACGCCTCAAAGGGCCCCCCGCCTTCGTGAGGCATCGGGCGGCAGAACTCCATCCGTACAGGCTTGAACTCCTGCTTATAGAGCAGGCGCATGGTGCGGATCAGAAAGCCGAAAAACGCATCCTCCGTCTCGAAGCACAGCTGGAGCTGGTGGTCGAAGCGGAACATCACCTGGTCGTCAGTCACGGTGACGTGGGCCTTGGCAACCTGGGACACCAAGCGAAAATAACGCTCCAGGCGCCGGCAGAAATCCAGCAACGTGCCACTGGCCGCCAGTGAATAGCCCAAGGCATGCAGGTGGGTCAGATGAATATGCTTGGCCACGGTCAACCCGAAATACGGGTTGTTGGTCACATCAACGCAGGTGCGATACAGCTTGGTCATCGTCACGACCGGCAGGCGGGCCATCGGATCGGTCGCGACGCCCAGCGGAATGCCCAGCGCGAGGAAAATCCGCTTGCTGTCGACCCCACTGGCGTCCAGCGCGCGGGCGATGGCCACGGTGTAGCTGCTGATAGTGGTGGGCTGCAACGCTTCTTCACGCAACGATGTGTCGGTGCCGGGCGTATCCATTTTCGAACCTGACATGGGCCTGCCTGTTGGGGATGCGAAAGTCGATAGTCGCCCCCGCCCGTCCATCGGTCAATGACCCGTCGCGGGCATTTTCACGATGTTCCGGTGCTTGGCGCGATAGTCACCTGCCCCACTGACCAGCGAATTCATTCGATTGACCGGTGCCGAACCGGCCTTGTACCCACAATGCGTTCATGTGGTGCACCCAATAAAAAGAGAAGAACAGCATGAGCCAGAACGCAGAGTTCGATTACATCGTAGTGGGCGCGGGCGCTGCCGGTTGCGTGGTTGCCAGTCGTCTGTCGGAAGATCCGACGATCTCCGTCTGCCTGCTGGAAGCCGGCGGCCCCGACAGTCATCCGCTGGTGCACATGCCGGCGGGCGTTGCGGCGATGGTACCGACCTCGATCAATAACTGGCAGTACCAGACCGTGCCGCAGCCGGGCTTGAACGGCCGCATCGGCTATCAGCCACGGGGCAAGACCCTGGGCGGCAGTTCTTCGATCAACGCCATGGCCTATCACCGCGGCCACCCGCAGGACTTCGACCGCTGGGCCGCACTGGGTAACCCCGGCTGGAGCTATCAGGACGTGCTGCCGTTCTTCAAGCGCGCCGAGCACAACGAACACTTCAAGGACGAACTGCACGGCCAGAACGGCCCGCTGAATGTGCGTTTCCATTCTTCGCCCAATCCCTTCGGCGAAACCTTTGTCGAGGCCGGCCTACAGGCAGGGTATCCGCCCTGCCCCGATCAGAACGGCGCGATCATGGAAGGTTTCGGTCGCGTTCAGGTGATGCAAAAGGACGGTCAACGGTGCAGCGCGGCCAAGGCTTACCTGACCCCTAACCGGCATCGGCAGAACCTGCACATTGAAACCCATGCCCACGCCACGCGTATCCTGTTCGACGGCAAGCGCGCGGTGGGCATCGAGTTTGTGCAGAACGGCGTGAAACGCACCCTGCGCGCACGGCATGAGCTGATCCTGAGTTCCGGCGCTTTCAACTCCCCTCAGCTGTTGCTGCTGTCCGGCGTCGGGCCAACCGATCAACTGTTGAAGTTCGACATTCCGGTGGTCCACGACCTGCCGGGGGTCGGCCAGAACCTGGTGGATCACATCGATTACGTGCATTCATACCGCGTGAAGTCGCGCAACTTGATCGGCCTGTCGCTGGCAGGCGCCTGGGACATCGCCAAAGCGGCGATACGTTACTGGCGCCGCCGCAGCGGTCCGCTGACCACCAACTTCGCCGAGGCCTGCGCCTTCGTCAAAACCTCGCCTGAACTGGCCCAGGCCGACATCGAACTGGCGCTGACCATCGCCATGTTCGCCGACCATGGCCGCACGCTGTATCGCGGCCACGGGCTGAGCCTGCATGCCTGCCTGCTGCACCCGAAAAGCGTCGGGCAACTGACCCTGGCCAGCGCCGACCCGATGGTCGCGCCGCTGATCGACCCCGCGTTCCTGACCCACCCCGATGACATCAAAACCCTGATCGACGGCTACCGGATCATCCAGAAAGTCATGGCGACTCCGGCCTTCAAGGCGTTCTGCCCACGGGATGTGATTGACGCGCCGATGAACACCGACGCCGAGGTCGAGCAGGTGCTACGCAACCGCTCCGACACTCTCTATCACCCGGTCGGTACCTGCAAAATGGGCAACGATGGGATGGCTGTGGTGGATGCTCGATTGAAGGTGCATGGCCTGGGAGGTTTGCGCGTGGTCGATGCCTSGATCATGCCGACTATCATTGGCTGCAGCACCACCGCCGCGACCGTGATGATCGGCGAAAAAGCCGCCGAGTTTATTCGTCAGGACCGCGCTGCAAGCGCCACTCATTCTTCGAAGGACGATCATGAATCCAGTACGCGCCCTTACCCCGCATAAGCTGCTAGTGGTTGCAGCGGCTATTGAACTGGCGACTGGCGTGGCGTTGCTGCTCACGCCGGGTCTGGTCAGCAATCTGTTGCTGGGCATAGCGACGGACGCAACCCATTTGATCGCCCGGTGTTTTGGCATCGCGCTGATTGCCCTCGGCATCGCGTGTTGGCCCCGACCGGTCACCCCTGCCGCGCTGCGTTCGATGCTGTTCTACAACGGCGCAATTGCGCTGTACCTCACGTACAGCGGCGTGTGGGTTGGCGGCGGATTATTGCTGTGGCCGGCGGTGCTGTTGCATGCCGTGATGACTGTTTTGTTTTTGCGTCGTTAACCTCCTCCCTCATTTACATTCAACAAAAGGAGTACGCACATGGGCGTATTGGACGGCGTTCGTATCGTCGAAATTGCCGGTATCGGGCCGGGGCCGTTTTGCGGCATGTTGCTGGCGGACATGGGCGCCGAGGTGATTCTGGTGGAGCGCAGCGGCAGCAAGGCCGGTGACATGCTCGACCTGGGCAAGCACGCCATCGTCAATCGCGGCAAACAATCGATTGCCCTGAACCTCAAGGACCCCGAAGCCATCGAAGCGGTGCTGCGCCTGATCGAGGGTGCCGATGCGCTGATCGAAGGCATGCGCCCCGGCGTCATGGAACGTCTGGGGCTGGGTCCCGAGGTGTGCCTGGCGCGCAATCCGCGACTGGTCTACGGGCGTATGACCGGTTGGGGTCAGCAAGGTCCGCTGGCCCAGGCCGCCGGCCATGACCTCAACTACATCGCCCTGTCCGGCGCCCTGTGGTTCAGCGGTGAAGCCGGGCAGGCGCCGATGGCACCGCCGACGTTGGTGGGTGATCTGGGCGGCGGCGCGCTTTATCTGGCGATGGGCATTCTCGCCGGGATTATCAACGCCAGCACCAATGGCGTCGGTCAGGTGGTGGACGCGGCGATTGTCGATGGCAGCGCCAACCTGATGAACCTGTTGCTGTCCGCGCACTCCGCCGGCCAGCAGCCTTTGGAGCGCGGCTGCGGCTTGCTCGACGGCGCCCATTGGGCCCGCACGTATGCCTGCGCCGACGGCTTGTTCGTTAGCGTGCAAGCCCTTGAACCACAATTCAACGCCCTGCTGTTCAGAAAACTGGGACTGGGTGACGACCCGGACTTCAAGAACCCGTACGACCCACGTTCGTGGGGGCCGCTGCGCAAGCGCATGGAAGCCGTGTTTGCCAGCCGGCCGCGTCAGCACTGGATCGACCTGCTGGAAGGCACCGATGCCTGCTTCGCCCCGGTACTGACACCGGCCGAAGCTATGGACCATCCGCACATGGCCAAACGTGGCGTGTATTCGCGACAGAACGGCGTGCTGCAAGCCGCCCCCGCGCCACGATTTTCAGCGACGCCTTCGGCGGTTGGCAAAGTGCCGACCCGAGGGGAACACAGCACAAACATTCTGCGCAAAGCAGGATTGAGTGAAGAGCAGATCCAGCGACTGCTCTGATCCCCTGTAGCAGCTGGCGMAGCCTGCGTCCGGCTGCGCAGCAGTCGTAAATCAGGCGACGCGGTATCTCAGAAGGACCGCGCACTCGGATTTTACGACTGCTTCGCAGCCGGACGCAGGCTTCGCCAGCTGCTACAGATCGCGTTCAGGCTTTCGGCCACGGGGTTCTCCTCACGCAATACCTGTGACAAGTGAACCCCTGTGGGAGCGAGCCTGCTCGCGATGGCGTAGTGTCAGTCGGCATAAATGCCCCTGACCCGACGCTATCGCGAGCAGGCTCACTCCTACAGGTTCCACGTTTTACCTGACAGCTATCTACTAAGCCGGCAGATCAATCTGATCCAGCACCCGGTTCGCCGTGAGCTCCGCCACCATGATACTGTTTGAAATCCCCAGCAATGCATAACGCGCTTCCCCCTCCAGGTGATCCACCAACTGATGGACCATCACATCGACCGAGGCCAGCGTCTCGACCAAAAACACCACAAGGGTTTCGTTACTCGCTGCTTGGTCCACGGAAAACAATTTGCTGGGTGTCCGTGCGGTCGCTTTGATATCGGCATTCGACGGGAAGTGGAAATCGAGGGCACGCTCGGCTGCCTCGTTGAGTTTGTTTGAATCGGGTTCGTACGGGGAGACTGGATCGGTGTCGGGTGGGTTGGGCGTTACTTTGAACATATGCTTGCTTCTCTGATTGAGCGCCAACCCTCCTGCTGCTAAACGTGAGGGAGGCAGCTGTGCGCAGGTTAGCAGACCGGGGAAGCTAGCAAAGCCGGCGCGCCCGAAGGCGCCCTGCGCACAACCACCATCAAGTGCAGGCGTGGGAATGCCTGACTGACAAGCGCTTGTGCAGCTTGCTTATAACCCCGGGCTGCTAAACCCGACCACTGATGGGCAGTGGCAGGGAAACGATAGAGGCAAGGCCCAAGACGCACAAGCCGGCGGATTCTGGCGTAACGGTAGGCAACGGCGCAAGATCTTGTAGCTTTCAGGACGTAACCTTGAGGGCGTTTAAACAAGCAGCTTCAAAACCTGTTTAATGAGCCAGACGCACCTCTGTGGCAAGTGAACTCTTGGGCTGGCTTCAACTTTTCAGAAACACCACCACCGGACTGTCCTCGCGCAACGCATGGCAGGTGTTAATCAACGCACCCTTGGCATTGCGGTAAACCTCGACATCCTCCGGCGTGCGCGGCGCCACCAGTGATCGTGCCATGGGGATGGTCTGGAACGCCGTCGTCGCGATCGGCAGCAACAATTCGGTCAGGTGCACGCAGCCGCCGATCCCCCCGAACAGCTCCTTGATGCGCCGCGTGAACCCTGAACCTATCCGCTCGCCAACCAACTTCTGATAGGCCGGCATTGCCCCGCGACACTGGCTGGTGGGTACATCCGGCATCGACATCTGCACCTCGCGCACGATGAAGTCATCGTCCAGGGTCAGGCGTATCCACATCCCGTGGTACGTTTGGCCCGGCGCGACGGTACGGCCTTCTGCGAGCGTCACCGGATGGGTCTTGCTGTCGCTGAGTCGCCCTTCGATATCCCACAAGCCATCGGCGCGCAGAAATCCCAGGCACTCAACCATGCGCCGGTGAATCAACCGGCGGCCTGTCTCATCGAGTTCTTCAATCATCATTCAACCCCGCTGCTGGCGGCGACGACGCCACAGCAGCACGCCCACCAGTACCAGCAATACCGCGACCACCGGCGGTGCGGCAGCCTTGAGTTTGGGAATGACCACGTGTTTCAAGGCATACATCTGCCCTTGGCGCATGTAGTCGTAACCGACCGGCATTGGCAGCACGCCATTGACCCGGGCGTATTCAGCGTAGTCGGCTTGCATCGCCACGAAGCGCTCGGGCATCTGCTGTTGCAGGTCGTTGACCTCGCCGGGGTCAGTGACGATGTTGTAGAGGTGCCATTGCTCGTTGCCCACGGGTTTGAGGCTTTTCACCAGTTTGTAATCGCCCTTGAACAACGCGGCGCTGCCCGACAGTTCATAGCCGATGGCCTGGTCTTCAGGGTGTACACGGTCCGTTGCGCCGGTGAGCACCGGCACCAGGCTGTTGCCGATCATCGGCTCCACGGCGCGTCCCTGAAATTCACCGTTATGCGCCGGCACACCGGCCACTTCCAGCAAGGTCGGGACAATGTCGGTGACGTGGGTGAAGGCTTTGGCGATGTGATTGGCCTGCATGCCAGGCACACCTGAAACGATCAAGGGAGTGCGAAGCCCGCCTTCGCCGGCGAAGAACTTATAACCGTGCAACGGCGACGCGGCGGCACTGGCCCAACTTGGGCCGATGCTGGTGAAAGCGCCCTTGCTGCCCAGGCGATCGAGCTGGCGGGTGTAGTTCATTTCCAGCCACAACCGCAGGGCGGGGATGGTGTAAGGGTCGGTGGGTTCGCTGCCGTTATCGGACAGAAACACGAACACGGTGTTGTCGTATTCGCCAGTGTCTTTCAGGTGCTGGATGAAGCGGCCGATTTCCTGGTCCATGGTTTCCGCCATGCCGGCATAGACTTCCATGCGCCGGGCTTCGTAGCGTTTTTCAGATTCATCCAGCGCGTCCCAGTCGGCGGTACTGGCCATGGTCTGCAGGCCGACACCGGCCGGAATCAACCCCAGTTCCACCGCCCGGTCGCGACGTTCATTGCGTAACGCGGTCCAGCCGGCGTCATAACGCCCCTGATACTTGTCGATGATCGCCTTGGGCGCCTGGATCGGTACGTGATTGGCCTGAAAGCCCAGATAGGCGAAAAACGGTTTGCCGTCTTGCCGGTCCTTCTCGATGTACTCCAGCGCCTTGTCGACGATGAAGGTCGAGGAGTAATAGTCCTTGGGCAGATGCGCCGGCTGGCCGTTCTCGAACCAGGCGGCCTTGTCGTACAGCGGCGCGTAGGGCCGCTCTTCCCAGTTGTCCGAACCGCTGTCGGCCTGGATGAACGAACGGTCGAAGCCACGGTTGTTCGGCAAGGTTTCCGGGGTTTTGCCCAAGTGCCATTTGCCGGTGATATAGGTGCGATAACCGCCTTCCTTGAGCTGGCTGGCGACGGTGATTGCATTGTCGTTAAGCGCACCGCTGTAGCCAGGTTTGCCCAAGTGTTCCTCGGGCATGGTTTCCGGCATGTTGCCGACACCGTTGCGGTGGTTGTCGACGCCAGTCAACAGCATCGAACGCGTCGGCGAGCAGGAGGCCGTGACATGGAAATCGGAAAAGCGCACGCCTTCACGGGCCAGGGTGTCGATGTTAGGCGTGGCGATTTCGCTGCCGAAGGCACCGACGTCGCTGTAGCCCCAATCGTCGGCGACCAGTACTACGATGTTCGGGGGTTTGGGGGCGGCGAAACTTTGGCTGGTGGACGCCAGGCAACACAAAGCCAGGGCGAGCGGTTTCAGCGGGAGCATTGGCGGGTACCATTATTTTTATTGTGGGAGCGGGCTTGCTCGCGAAGAGGGCGTCACATTCAATAGAGATGTTGGCTGACACGCCGCCTTCGCGAGCAAGCCCGCTCCCACATTTGATCTGTGTTGGGCTCAAGTCAGGGTTTCAATAGAAGACCCAGCACGCGGCGAAACAATGGGCCGTAGGGCGGGCGCAAGATACCCATTACGTCCCATCGCGGCGGTGTGAACACCGAGCGTTCCAGGCTGAATGCCTTGAACCCGTAACCGCCCCGGTAACGACCAAACCCCGAGTGACCACAGCCACCAAAGGGCAAGTCGTTCTGGAACAGGTGCTGCATCACTTCGTTGATGCACGCGCCACCCGAATGGGTGCGTTCCAGCACGTGCCTGGCTTCGGCGCGGTTGTCACCAAAGTAATAGAGCGCCAAAGGCCGCGGATGTGCATTGATGTACTCAAGCACTTCATTGATATCGCGATACCCGCGAATCGGCAGCAATGGGCCGAACACTTCTTCCTGCATCGCCAGTGTCGAGTCCGGCGGATCCACCAGCAGCGTCGGTGCGATCTTGCGTGAAGCGCTCAAGTCCTCGTGACCCGGATTGACCTCGATCACCCTGACGCAATGTTCTCGGGCGTCTTGCAGGCAAGCTTGCATTCGCTGGTATTGTCCCGGCGTCGCCATCGCCGTGTAGTCCGGATTGTTCAGCAGCGTCGGGAACAGACGCCGCATTTCAATCTGCATGAAGCTCAACAAGGGTTCGAGGTCGTCCTCGTGCACAAACACATAATCCGGGGCGATGCAGGCCTGACCAGCGCTCACGCCCTTCCCGCCCCAGATGCGTTTGGCGGCGTTTTGCAGGTCGGCACCGCGACCGATGATGGTCGGCGACTTGCCGCCCAGCTCCAGGGTCAATGGCGTCAGATGTTCCGCAGCGGCCCGCATCACCAGGCGCCCGACCCGTGGGCTGCCGGTGAACACCAGGTGATCGAGCGGCATGGCGGAAAACGCCGCGCCCAACTCGGCATCGCCGATAAAGCCTGCCACTTCGGTGTCGTCGAACTGTTGAGCCAGCAACTCGATCAGCAGGCTGGCCGTGGCCGGCGACTGGTCGGAAAACAGCAGAATCGCGCGGTTACCCGCCGCCAGTGCTTCGGCCAGTGGCCCCAGTGCGATGGCAATCGGGAAATTCCACGGCGAAATGATGCCGATCGTTCCCAATGGCTGAAAGCGGATTTCAGCCCTGGCACCCAGCCAGCCGCTGCCCAGTTCGGCTTTGCGGCGCTGCGGACGCATCCATTGGCGCACGTGATCACGCGCATATTTCAGGCCTTGTACCGGCAACAGCACATCCGCCAACAGCGACTGATCATGACTGCGCCAGGTAAAGTCCTTGGCCAAGGCTTCGCAAAGTGCCTGCTGGTTGTCCAGCAACTGTTTGATGACCCGGTTGATCCGCTCGATGCGCAATTCGGCGGACGGCGGCCCTTCGGACAAGGAAGCGGCCTGTTGGCGCGCGAGCACCGCCGCGACGCGCGCGGCGGTTGGTACGAAACGCGCTTGCGAGTCACCTGCGAGGGGTGCGTTCATGGTCGTGATCCTATCGTGCAGGCGCATTGGGGCCGATCAGTTCAAAGTCGGGCGAGAATTTGTCCAGAGATCCCAGGACGTCGTAGACCGCGAGCTTGCTGCCATCGATCTTCAGATCGCCCTTGACCACCGCCTCAATCGGCGACATTTTTTCCGCCAGAATGGCATTCAGCGTTTCGCGGGTCAGGGTCAGCGTGGCGTCGGCTTTCTCGGCGTTGTAATCAGGGACATAGGTCAGCGCCGAGTTCTCCAGATTGAGCATGTAGCGCTTGCCATCAGGACCGATATCGGTGAAGTGCCAGTTAAGAACAACGTGTTTGCCCTCGACATCCGGCGCCTTCAGACGCACTCCCAGGTAGTCGAAAATATTGTCGATGGTCAGCGCGCGCAGCATGTCAGGGCTGGCGGTGCGCAACGGCGAGGCGAGTTTCTTGCCGCCGCTGCGTTGTTCCATGGCGGCGGCGAGGTAGCTGTTGCGCTCAACCGCGGACTCGGCCTGATAACCCAACTGTTCCAGGGCATCGGCGGACAATTCCCGAGCGGCCTTGTTGTCCGGTTCGGCGTAGATCAAATGGCTCATGGCTTGCGCCACCCAGCGGTACTGACCGTTGGCAAAGTCGGTGCGAGCGTGGGCCAGAATGGTATCGGCACCGCCGCCATATTCGACAAACTTCTTGCCGTAATCACCGTCGGACAACGCATCCATGTTGGCCGGATTGGCGTCATACCAACCCATGTATTGCTGATACACCGCCTTGGAGTTGCGCTGCACCGAACCATAAAAACCGTGGGTGAAGGTCTCGCTGGCCAGGCTCGCCGGCACGTGGCTGCGCATGTATTCGGCAATTTCTACTGGCTTGTAACCCTTGTTGATCAGGCGCAACGACTGGTCGTGCAACCACTTGTACATGTCCCGCTGCTTGGACAAATAGTTGACCACGCGCTCCTGACCAAACACCGGCCAACCATGTTGACCCACCAGAATGTCGGCACCCGGAGCGAACTGATGCAGGGCCTGGTTGAGGTATTTGGACCAGGCGAGGCCATCGCGAATGGCAGCCCCGCGCAACGTCAGCAGTTGATGTTGGGTCGGCAGTGCCAGTTCACCGGTATCGAGCACTTTGAATTGCGGGAAATAGTGGATGAACTCGGCAGGCGCTTCGGTGCCGGGTGCGAGCATGTTGACGATCTCGACGCCATCGATGGTCAGGGTTTGCACCGGTTGGTCGAGTTCGAGGGTCGGCGCGATCATGGTGATCGTGCCGTTGGACAAGGCCTTGGCGCCCCCGAGGTCAATCTGGCCCTGAGGGCTGCGTGGCAATGTTGTACCGAACTGATACTCGGCGCGACGGCTCATGGCGTTGCCGGCCATCACGTTCTCGGCGACCGAGTGTTCCATGAAGCCTGCCGGGGCAATGATCTGTACCTTGCCTGACTTAACGTCCGCTTCATCGACGATGCCGCGAATACCCGCAAAGTGATCGACGTGGCTGTGGTTGTAGAACACCGCAACCACTGGCTTACGCGGCCGGTGCTGGTAATACAGCTCCAGCGAGGCATGCGCCACCTCGGTGGCCAGGTTGCAGTCAATGATGATCAGGCCGGTCTTGCCTTCGATGATAGTCATGTTGGTCAGGTCAAGACCGCGCACCTGATAAAAACCGTCCGTGACCTTGAACAGCCCGTTGGACATGCTCTTGCGCGCCTGCTGCCACAGGCTCGGGTTGACCGTGGCCGGCGCATTGGCGTTGTCAAGAAATTCGTAGCCCTTGAGGCTGTACACCACATGACCGTCGGCGGCGGTGGTTTGGGCGTCCGGCAGGCTGGCGATAAAGCCCCGCTGGATGTCGGCCTCAACCAGCGGATCTATGGCCGGCATGGTCTGTGCGGTGTTTGCGTTGGCGGCGATGGTCGCCTCGGTCGCGGCTTTCTGGCCGCCCTGCCCTGCGCTGTTGTCGACCGCTTGCAACTGAATTCCGCTTTGACCTCGCGACCATTGCAGCCCACCGACAATGCTGGCGGCCAACACTGACACCGTCAGCACTACACGGATTTTCTTCATCGCACGGTCTCTCTCTAATTGTTGTTCGAATACCGTTTCGATGGTGCAAGCAAGGCGCCCGGGTTGCCGGTCTTCTCAATCATTTCATCTGTCTTCACAGACCTGACAACCCCCAATATCACTGACTCATGAGAACCAACTGTGGGAGCCAGCCTGCTGGCGATAGCGGTCTGTCAGCCAACATCAATGTTGGATGTAAGACAGCCATCACCAGCAGGCTGGCTCCTACAGTGGATTGCGATGTCTTGGGTTTCTGCCGCATTCCTGCTCCCCCTGCGGACAACCGCTTTCGTTGCAATGACCTGCGACAGCCCCCCTTGCATTCCTACTATCAGCCCATCAACCACGCCAATAGAGCGCTAACAATAAGGGGAGTTGTCATGAGTGATGATGTGCTGCTGTATGAAATCGTCGGCCCGGTGGCGCGCTTGACGCTCAATCGCCCACGGGCCATGAATGCGTTGAACCTGGCGACCCTCGCCGAGCTGGAACGCTGCCTTAACGAGATCGCGCTCAACGATGAGCTGCGGGCGGTGATCCTCACGGGTACCGGTCCAGCTTTCTGTGCCGGTGCCGATCTGAAAGAAGTGTTGGCTGGCAGCAGCCTGCCCGCCGGCGAAGCCGACTTCCTTGACCGCGCCAATCAGGTCTTTGGTCAACTGCGTAATTTCCCCAAACCGGTGATTGCGGCCCTTAACGGCGTGACCATGGCCGGCGGCCTGGAATTGGCCATGTGCGCCGACATCGTGGTCGCCGCGCAAAGCGCGACCCTGGCCGATGCCCATGCCAATTTCGGTGTGTTTCCTGGCGCTGGCGGCGCTGCCGTGCTGCCTCGCCTGATTCCGCTGAACATCGCGATGTACTTGCTGATGACCGGCAAATCCCTCTCGGCTACTGAAATGCAAGGCTACGGGCTGGTTTGCGAAGTCCACGCCGACGAGGAACTCGCCGACGCCGCCATGAAACTGGCCACGCAAATCTCGAAAAAGAGCCCGATTGCCCTGCGCCGCATGAAAGAAGTGGCCCGCGCCTCGGCCGACAAGTCCCGCGACGACGCCTTGCAGCACGAGCAAGTGATGCTGCGCCAGCACCTGCGCACCGCCGATTTCCAGGAAGGCCTGCAAGCCTTCGGCGAAAAACGCGCGCCGAACTTCAAGGGCCGCTAGGCCACCACGCCCCCACACCTGCAGGAACAGACAATGAACGATATTTATGTAGTGGGCGTTGGCATGACGCCGTTTGGCCGATTGCTGGACCGCAGCGTCTACGACATGGTCGACGAAGCCGTGGGCCTGGCCTTGAAAGATGCCGGCGCCACCACCGCTGACGTCGGCTCGGTGTATTACAGCACCATGACCAATGGCATGCTCCAAGGCCAGACCGGCATTCCCGGCCCGATCGCCATGCGCCGCATTGGCATCGAAGGCGTACCGGTGTTCTCCGTCGAGAACGCCTGCGCTTCCGGCTCTTCGGCCTTCAACCTTGCCACCCTGGCCTTGCGTGCCGGCCAGTGCGACATCGCCCTCGCCGTCGGTGCCGAGAAGATGAACATTCCGGACAAAGCCAAGATGTTCGCCGTGTTCGATGGCGGCTGGGATGTGTCCACCGTCGAGCAGAACAAGCAGACCTTGCTGGCCATGGGCGAAGGCATCGTGCCGCCGCCGGGCACCGTTTCCGAGCGCCCGTACAGCGTGTTCATGGACGTCTATGCCTCCATCGCCCGTAACCACATGCTGCGTTACGGCACCACTCAGCGTCAGATCGCAGCCGTCGCGGCGAAGAACCACCAGCACTCGGTACACAACCCGCTGTCGCAGTTCCAGCAGGCTTTCAGCATCGAAGAAGTGTTGGCCTCGCCAGCGATCTGCTACCCGCTGACCACCCTGATGTGCTCGCCGATCAGTGACGGCGCGGCAGCTGTGCTGCTGTGCAACGCCGATGGCCTCAAGCGTTTGAAAAACTCCGGCGACCGTGCCGTTCGGGTACTGGCCAGCATCGTGCAGACCGGTACCAACCGTGGTCTGGATGAGCCGGAAAAAATTATCGCCCACCTCGCGGCGAAAAAAGCCTACGCCCTGGCCGGTGTGAATCCCTCCGACGTCGACGTCGCGGAAGTCCACGACGCCTCGGCCATCGGCGAAATCCTCAACGCCGAGTCGCTGATGCTGGTGCCGTTCGGCGAAGGTGGCCCGGCTGCCGAGCGCGGTGATTTCACCGTCGGCGGACGCATGCCGATCAACCCGTCGGGCGGTCTGGAATCCAAAGGCCACCCGATTGGTGCCACCGGCCTTGGGCAGATCCATGAGCTGGTCACGCAACTGCGCGGTGAAGCCGGCAAGCGCCAGGTTGAAGGTGCGCGCATTGCCATTCAGGAAAACGGTGGTGGCCTGTTCGGCATCGAAGAAGCCGTGGTCGCCGTCAACATCCTCGCCAACAAGAATATTTAAGGAGCCCACCCATGGGACACGTCATGCGCACCCCGGAACAACTCGAAGCCGTCGAGAGTTTCCGTCGTTTCCTGGCCGACAAGATCGACCCGGTGTTCAACAAGGAATACCGCGACAAGTTCATGCCCAAAGAGAAAATGGCCGAGATGATGCGCCAACTCTCCGAGTTCGGCATGGTCAGCGGCGCCGTCAGCGAGGCCCATGGCGGCCTCGGTCTGGACTGGCCGACCATGACCATGTTGTTCGAAGAAGTCGCCGCCTGCTCGGTAGACCTGTCGACGCCAGTGGTCATCAACTCCTTCGGCGCACAAATGCTGGAAAAACTCGCCCCGGATCACTTGCGCGAGCGCTACCTGCCGGGCCTGATCAGCGGTGAATCGTTTGTCAGCGTCGGCATTTCGGAACCGGATGTCGGCTCCAACGTGCTGGAAATCAAGACCCGCGCCCGTCGCGACGGTGATGACTACATCATCACCGGCGAGAAAACCTGGATCAGCAACGGCTCGTACTCAGACTTCCTGATCTGCACCTGCCGCACCGGCGAAGATCCGCGCAAGGGTCTGACCCACTTCCTGCTGGACCGCAAAGAACACCCGTATGAAGTGCAGAACATCCACAAGATGGCCTGGAACAGCCAGTCCACCGCGCAGATTTTCCTCAACGACGTGCGCGTYCCGGCCAGCAACATCATCGGCGGCGAAGGCCAGGCACTGAAAAACACTCTGTCGTTCTTCGAACGTTCCCGCGTGTTTGTCGCCGCTCAAGGCCTGGGCATCGGCCGTCGCGCACTGGAAGAAGCCGTGCGTTACGCCAAGGAACGCAAACAACACGGCAAAGTGATCGCCGGTCACCAGTTAATCAGCGGCATGCTCGCGGAAATGGCCACCAACGTCGACGCCGCCCGCCTGCTGACCTACCGCGCCGCCGAGATGATCGGTGCCGGCATTCCGGCAGAAATGGAAGCGGCGATGGCCAAGTATTTCGCTTGCGAAATGGCGGTGACTGTCGCCCGTCAAGCCGTGCAGATCCACGGCGGTGCCGGTGTGACCACCGACTTCCTGGTCGAGAAACTGGCCCGCGAAGCGATCATCGTGCCGATTCCGGAAGGCACCACGCAGATCCAGCAACTGATCATTGGCCGCGCCCTGACCGGGGTCAACGCGTTCTGATCAACCGCCCGTTCCATCCCTAACAATAACAACCCGGTCCGTTTGGACCGGGCAGCGAACAAGGACACTTTCATGCGTATTCAAGACAAAGTCATCGTTATCACCGGCGGCGCTTCGGGCCTGGGCCTGGCCACTGCGCATTACATGGCAAGCGAAAAAGGCGCCCGCGTGGCTATTTTCGACCTGAACGTTGAAGCCGGCGAACACGCCGTAGCAGCCATTGGCGCCGATCGCGCGATGTTCGTGCAAACCGATGTCAGCGACGAAGCCTCGGTGCAGAACGCAGTCAACGCAGTGGTCGATAAATTCGGCGCCATCCACGTGTGCATCAACGGTGCCGCCGTGCCGACCGGTTTCAAAGTGTTGGGCCGCGAAGGCAAGGCAGCACCGCTGGCGCGTTTCGCCCAAGCCACCGCGATCAACCTCAACGGCGTGTTCAACGTTATGTCCAAGTGCGCCGAGCACATGGCCCACAACGAAGCCGAAGCCGGTGAAGAGCGCGGCGTGGTGATTAACGTGTCGTCCGGTGCGGCCTATGAAGGTCAGGTCGGTCAGTGCGCCTACGCGGCCACCAAGGCGGGCGTGATTGGCATGAACATGCCGGCAGCTCGCGAACTGGGCGAGATTGGCGTACGCGTCAACGCTATCGCACCGGGCCTGTTCCTGACCACCATGGTCGCCGGTCTCGACGAGAAGATTCTCAACTCGCTGAAAGAGCAGATGGAATCGCCGAAACGCCTGGGTGACATGCGTGAGTTCGCTCATTGCTGCGCGTTCCTGATCGAAAACGCCTACGTCAACGGCGAGACCATCCGGCTGGATGCCGCATCGCGTATGCGTGCCCGATAACTCGCGCTGCAGTCTTCTGAGCTATTGGAGCGTTCACCATGAAAATGAATTTTAGCCGGGTCATGCGCTTGCTCGCGCTGCGTCATCGCGACCAGGAAGCCATCGTCAACATCGAGCGCAACCGGCGCTACAGCTACGAGCAGTATCACCTGCTGACCAACCGTATCGCCGATGTCCTGCGCTCGACGCTGCAAGTGCGCACGGGCGAACGCTTCATGCTGATCCTGGAAAACGACAACCTCAGCCTGATGATGTTTCCCAGCACCTTCAAGCAGAAGGGCACGGTGGTCATGACCAACCTGCGCGACCCGCTCGAAGAGCATTCGCGGCAGATCGATCTGGTCAATCCTCGAGTGGTTTTCCTTGAAACCCGCTTGCTGGACAGCTACTACGGCATGTTGCGCGACCATGGCTGCGAGATCGTGGTGATGGACCCGCCCACAGCCGAGCAGGCCAGTCTTCCCGGGGTGCACAGCTTCTGGTCGTTGGTGGATGCTGCGTCCGATCTCGACAACGATGTGACCCTCGATACCGATCAGCACATCTGCATGTTGCGCTTCACCGGTGGTACTACCGGCAAGGGCAAATGCGCGATGTACTCCATCGACAACTGGATGGCCTGCCGTGATGCGGCATTCATCAACACCGACCTTGGCTTGAGCAGCGCGACGCGGCTGTTGCATGTGTCGCCGCTGTCCCACGGCACGATCATGCTGTTTTTCCCGACGTTTTATGGCGGCGGCACCAACCTGACCATGAACCAGCTGGACATGGAAGCCTGGCGCCAGCAGGTCGAAAAGGAGCGTGTGACCCACTCGTTCCTGGTACCGACCGTGCTGTATCGCTTGCTGGAAATGCAACGTGCCGCGCCCAAGGATTTTTCCTCGCTGACCACCTTGATCTACGGTGCCGCGCCGATGAGCCCGGACAAGCTGGGCGAACTGGTGGAATGCTTCGGGCAGATTTTTGTCCAGGGTTACGCCGCCACCGAAACGCCGATGATCATCGCCTCGCTCGACAAGGCCTCGCATCAGCCCGGTAATGCTATCGCCCTGCAACGTTTGTCGTCAGCCGGTCGCCCGACCCCTGGTGTCGAACTGTTTATCGCCGATACGGACGGCACGCCGCTGCCGATAGGCGAAACCGGCGAGATCCGCATTCGCTGCAAAGCCGTGATTAAAGGCTATTACGAAAACCCGGAAGCGACGGCAGCCGAGTTCGAAGACGGGGCGTGGAAATCCGGTGACCTGGGTTACATCGACCGCGACGGTTTCCTGTACATCGTCGACCGGCTCAAGGACATGATCATCAGCGGTGGCTTCAACGTCTACGCAGTGGAAGTCGAAGCGGCACTGGCGGCGCACCCGTCGGTACTGATGGCGGCCGTGGTCGGCATTCCGCACGCCGAATGGGGTGAAGCCGTACACGCCGAAGTCATTCTGCGTCAGGGCGAATCGGTCACGTCAGAGGAGCTGATTGCACAGACCCGAACGCGACTGGGCGGCTACAAGGCGCCGAAATCGCTGGTGTTCGTGGATGAGCTACCGCTATCGGTGGTCGGCAAGGTGCTGCGCCGGCAAGTGCGGGAAAAGTACTGGAAAGGATCGTTGCGCAACGTCAGCTGAAGACTCAGCCAGCGTCTGTTCCGGGTCCCGCAGGCTTGGAGCAGACGCTGGTGAAATCACGCTCTAAGTGGGCATATCAATTTGATCCAGCACCCGGTTCGCGGCGATCTCCGCCACCATGATGCTGTTTGAAATCCCCAGCAACGCGTAGCGCGCCTCCCCTTCCAGATGATCCACCAACTGATGGACCATCACATCGACCGAGGCCAATGTCTCGACCAAAAAAACCACCAGGGTTTCGTTACTCGCTGCCTGGTCTACGGAAAACAATTTGCCGGGTGTACGCGCGGTGGCCTTGATGTCGGCATTCGACGGGAAGTGGAAGTCGAGGACACGTTCGGCGGCCTCGTTGAGTTTGTTTGAATCGGGTTCGTACGGGGACACTGGATCGGTGTCCGGTGGGTTGGGCGTTACTTTGAACATATGCTGAGTTACCTAATTGTGTGCCACCCCTCTTGCGACTAAACGAGATGGGAGGCAGCTGTACGCAGGTTAGCCGACCGGCAAACTCAGCAATCCGGCGCGCCCGAGAGCGCCCTGCGTACAGCCACCATCAAGTACAGGAATTGAAAGACCTGCATGACAGATGCACGCACAACTGAGTTAACGCGGGCGACTAAACACGACCACTGATGGGCAGTGGCAGGTAAACGATAGAGGCTAGACCCAGGGCGCACAGGCCGGCGGATTCTGGCGTAACGGTAGGCAAAGGCGCAAGGTCTTGTAGCTTTCAGGACGTAACCTGGAGAGCGTTTAAACAAGCACCTTCAAATCGCGTTTAACGAGCCAGCAAGCTGGTGTGGTGAGGGGGCAAGCCCCCTCACCACAATGCTACCTCGTCCATGCCAATCAAATGACCGAACGACGCTAATCACGGCGGTGTCACCACGGTGTAATACACCCCGTTGGCACCATAGGCAGGTTGCAACCAGGAATTGCCGCATTGGTAGTACGTCTGGGAAAAGGTCTGCAAAACACATCCGGGAGGCAGGCTGGCGTAGGTCTGGCCCAAGGGCATCGTCGGCGGTCCCGAAGCGACCATGCCGGCGTTATAGCCAGCGCTGAAATCGTCGGCGTCGGCATTCTCATCGACCATCGACCCTACCGCCGAGCCTACCGCCACGCCCGTCGCAGCGGCAGCGACCGGATTGACCCCGCCACAGTAATAACAGCCGCTGCTGGCTATCACAGCGGCGGGCGGATGGTAGTAGGCGGTCCCATAAGGCACTGACTGGTAAGCGTCCCCGCCATAAGCGGGCCCCCGGTAGGCTGTCGTGCCATACCCGTCCGCGTGGTAGCCATAAGCGTTGGCGCCATTTTCACCTTGTGCTTGCCAGGCACCGCCCCCGCCAGACGCCGTTCCGCCCTCTGCACCTGTACCTGCCCAAGACCCATTGCCACCGGACGCCGAACCGCCGCGATAGCTGGAACCGCTCCAGCTGCCGTCACCGCCGGAGGCCGAGCCGCCGCGATTGGTTTCGCCACTCCAACTGCCATCGCCGCCCGAAGCCGAGCCGAATTCGCCGGAGCGACTCCATGAGCCCCCACCGCCAAATCCACCCCCAAAACCGCCGGCATGCGACCAGGCAACCGCCTSGTTACACATCAGCGCGGCGATTASCARGSCMGCGAACTTMAAGGTAGATCTGTTCATGATTCAACCTCCTCGCTCAGGGTTTTGTGACCGGCGCTTTAACGCCTTGCGGGGCACTCAGCACGGGGGGTGGGGCAAACTTGATCCGGTGTGCCGACTCGATCTGGTCGGGTTTGAAGAACGCCGCAGGCATCGTAGAACTGAGCTTCCAGTCACTGAAATCGACTTGATGCCGGGATCGGGTCGGGTCATCGAGAAACACTGCGCGCAACCGGCGCGGGAGCTTGTCCTCGGCACCGATCCAGGCTTGGACGAACACGGTGTCGCTGGTGTACGCAATCACATCGGTGGTGGTATCACCGACCACTGTGGACTGGCCGATATAGAACGCTACACGCATGTCCCGGGACAAATCCTTATAAGGATCAGCGACGATAACGTCGGTAAACGGAAAGTAGATGGCCGCACGCAGGTACGCGGCCTCCAGCATTGCGTCGATGGTGGGCGGGCCATCGACTTGGGCGAGCAGGTTGTCTTTACGCTGGAAGGCATAGGCTTGCTTGCCGTCGTAATAAAACTCGGTGGCCGGCCCATCGCCTGAGGTCATGACACGCAGCTTATCCGGGCGCTGCTCAGTGACCAGCGCCACCGAGCTATAGGCCAGGGGCGGTCCCAGCCGACTGGGCTTTTCGTAGGTGGTAACGGCTTTGAAACTCAGGCCCTGGGTGCCGGTCAAGCGAGCGCTCATGGCCTTCAGGACATCCAGCGCCTTGGGCTCCAATTGCGCCGCCGGCGCAGCGGCCGCCGGTGTCTGGGCGGCGTGCAACGGGGTGACTGAGACAGCCATCACCATGCTGACCGTTAACAGGCGGACGTACTGCTGGAGGGTAGGCATCTTTTGTTCTCCGCACAGAGAAGTCGGGCGTTCAATGACGGGTGACGAAAATGACGTCGTAAACGGACTCGTATGCCGATGAAAACGTTTTGATGATTCATGCCTTGCATCGGTTTGCAGTCATCGACCTTCCGGAAACATCAGCAAAGCTCAATTTGCCGTCATTCGCCATTCAATCGAAAAAATAACCCCTCAAATCCGGGTAAAAAAAGTCAGCGCGTAGCGCTTTGGCTGGATATTTCAGCATTGCTACCTACGCTCTCTTCCAGAGGCATTCAGATTTCGAAAGCGGGGGGCGATGACCGACTGTGTCACCACCGAAACATTCGACTTTACCCTTGGAGTACACATCACCATGAATCTGACCCGAAACCTGCTAATCGGCACCGCATTAGCCGCAATCCTGCTCGGCGGTTGTACCTCGAAAGTCACCGAGACGACGCAGTACTCCGGTTTCCTGTCGAGCTACAGCGACCTGAAGGAAGTCGAAACGCCCAGCGGTGGCACGGCGATGCGCTGGGTGAGCCCCTCGTTTGACCGGAATGCGTATACCACCATTGCGTTCAATACGCTGGAGTTCTACCCCGCGCCAAAACCCAACGAGCGGGTCAATTTGCAGACGTTGCACAACTTGCAGAACTACATGACCACCACGGCCAAAAGCGTGCTGGGCCAGAAATACCGGATAGTGCCTAGCGTGGCCGCTGCACCGCCCGGAGCAAACACCCTGATTCTGCGTGCGGCAATCACTGGGGTCACCGCCTCGAACGAAGGTATGAAGTGGTATGAAGTGGTGCCGATTGCGGCCGTTGTCGGAGCGACACAGGCMGCCACCGGTCAYCGSGATCARRACACTAACCTGTTCATCGAAGCCGAACTYATCGACGCCAGGACCAATCAGRYYGTCGTCAAAGTGGTGCGCAAGATATTCGGCACCCMGCTGGAGAACGACAAGSAGGCAATCACCRCCMAGGACTTCAAAGCMGCRATCGACAAATTGAATGCTGATATATGGGCGTTTATCCGCAGTTGAACCCTGTTTCAACCGCCAGAAAAAGTTGGCGGTTGAATTAACCTGAAGCAGAGGTCATTTGCCATGCAACCGTTTTCAAGTGTGCACAGAACCTTGTTTTTCACAGCGCTCATCACCGGTCTACTGGCGTTAAGCGGCTGCGCAACAGTGGAAGCGCAGACAACCCAGTATGTCGGGGTCCCGCAGTACCCTGCGACGATTCCGGCCGAAGTCCAGATATTACGCACAGAACCGACGCGCCCCTTCGTGCGCCTGGGTGAAATTCTGATTGATGCCAGTATCGAACCGGCGCCCCCAATGGCCGAGATCGAACTGAAGTTGCAAGACGAAGGCGCCAAGATGGGCGCAGACGCAGTCGTCATTGTTTACGACCAGATTGCGACCGTCGGCGCCTACGTGTCCGGCCCGCTATGGGCCCGTGACGTCAATACGATTCAGGGGCGCAAGCTCAAAGCCATTGCCATCAAGTTCAAATAATCGACTATCGATAAAGAGGTACACCGCATGAAAGCAATACTGTCCTGGATGACTCTCACGTTGGCGGCTGTGTTAATCAGTGCCTGCTCTGCCGTCGGATCAACCGATGGCGGTGCCGGTGAGATCGAAGTTCGATCAGGGAAGATCGAGCAGATCTCGCTGACACAGATGCAGACCAATCACGACAGCGGCGTCGGTGCCGTACTGGGTGGGCTTGGTGGCCTGGGTATCGGCAGTCTGATCGGTCATGGCACCGGGCGCGATGTCGCGATGGTTGCCGGTGCGCTCGCCGGGGCTGTCGGCGGTAATTATGTAGAGAAGAAAAAGTACGACCAACCGGTAACCGCGCAACAGATCATCGTGCGGGTCACCAGTGGTGTCCTGGTATCGGTGACCCAGCCGATCAATCCGAATTTGAGCAAAGGCATGAAGGTGTACATCGAAGGCTCAGGCAATGATGCCCGAGTGGTGCCGCAAGGCAGTTAAGGAGACGAGATCAATGTGAGCGGGCTGGGGCTTATCGTGGAAACAAAAACGTAATTGCCGCACGAAATCCCCAGCCTTGCGCACCGTCCTCGGGACTGTCAGCCCAATAGCGTGGCCCGGCCTGAATGGTCAGCGGTTGGCCTCCCAGCTTGAGCAACTGAGTCACCGTGGCATTGATGGGGACCGACCATTCCTTGGATTGCCAGTTGTAGGTCGACTCGGTGTTTATACCAAACGTGGTGTAGGTGTGAGTGGTGTACGACCAAAAGGGCTGCAAGAACGTCTGATTGACCTTTTCCGCATTTGGCTGCTCGCCGCTGAGGCTCCAGATCTGATTGGCCAGAATACCTCGYGTCCATCCGTGAGATTGTTTTAGCGCCACGATGGTCGGCCCTGCCCCCCACTGCCGACTGCTCAGCAACCTGTCACTTCCCGTGGGAATCAGCAACACCGGCCCGCCCCCCAGAATCCAGCCGCTTTCCGTCGGTTCCTTGGGCGAGAAGAAAAAGCTTTGGGTCACATCCCCCACACCGGACTTGTCCGCCGCGCCGTCGGGTGCCAGGCCATGCTGGTCAATGATCGGCAGGATTGTGCGGGAGATCAGGTTCCAGTGGTCATTCAACTCGAAGGGCAGCACAGGCTGGACGTTAGTCACGCTTTGCATCCCCTCCCCCGTGGGGCCCATTTTCTGATTCCAGTTGTACTGGATCGGCAGGCTGTACAGGTTCGCGATCGGGTTCAGGGATTTTCTGGCCAGCTCGGCGGAATCATCCGCATGAGCACTCAACGCCACGAAGAAAAGGGTGCAAGGCAACAGGTAGTGCTCAGGTCGCATGCGATACATGTTTAAACACCCTCAAAGTTTGGATATCAGCAAAGCGCAGTTTCATGG
>NZ_JBFULH010000028.1:0-26534 GCF_056400445.1 Pseudomonas sp. P5_B2
GGTGATGCCAATGGGTACAGGAATGCGGCTGCCGCTATGAAGAGCAAAGTCTTTGCCCGTCCATTCGACCTTTTTAATTTGCTCAGAGTGATAGCCGAGCGTATCACCCCACACTTCGATGCCCTTGAAGTGAATCATCGTGTCGGTCAACGGTACGTTTTCACCCGGCAGTTTCAGCATCAAATAGGTGGAGGTGACCTGTCCTTGATAAGGATGCATTTCCGCCAACCGGCGAGCATCAAAACTGATAGGAAACAAAATGGGGTACAGCTTATCCATGGACAGGGTGTAGCTGTTCGACCAAGTGTCGTCTGGACGGATTCCAAAACGGCTGTTTTTTACCCACTGCTCCAGCGGCGAGTCTGCTGTATAGAGCCGGGCAATAACCCCCGTAACAATCACCACAGCGAGGCCAAGTATTTTTGCAGCTAGGTGCGGTGCGGCATTCATCCCCCCTGCAACGGCAGCAGCCTCACCGACCCTCACGGCGACTTGTGCTGCACGATAAGCCCGGAAAAGTTTTACATAGAGCACGATGCCGGCCAGTTCGGCGCTAGCGATAGTCAAATTCGTCGCCATGGTGTCGAAATCCCCTTTTTGGTACGCCTCAAAGGCTTCTATCCCATAGATCACAACGTCGAAGGCAAGCACGATGACCTGCGCACCCGCAGTAATAGCTGCGCGCCCCAAGGATTTAATCAGCAAATGACGTGACGACACTGAAAACTGCCCACTCTGGCGGACAACCGTTTCCCAATTAACTTCGCCAACTCGCTGCCATACTGCTGCGCCTGCTGCTGCAACTCCAAACGCAGCCCCAACTGCACCAAATCTGCTTTTGGTGGTTTGCTTCCCAGCAAGCTGATCCTTCGCCGAAACAAAATTCATTCCCGCCACTAACGTCACAATCGACTTGACCGGCGCATCGCTCAGCGCTCTTTTCAAATCAAACACACCGCTCAACTCAACATTCGCCGCCAGATTCACCGGCAACGGTGGCAGCTTGGTGCTGGCTGGGACCAAATGCATGAACGGAATACCGTCAGCCACCTCGCTGGCCAGCGGTGCGACATTCACATGAGCAGGCGCTGCGGGTCGTGTCCCCATTAAATCGCTGTACCACTCGCCCATTTGGCGTGGCGTGACGCCGGAGGTGAGGATACGTTGATCGCTGCGGACAAGGGCTGCCGCCATGTACACCCGCCCGACGTTGCTAGCGGCGTTGTCCGCTTGGTGTAACTGCAGCGCCGCGACGGGGGCGATGGCCAGAAATAGCGCTTCGAGACTGGATGCAGGCTTGTGTTGCTTCAGTTTGTCGGCGGTTTTGTTCAGCGCATCGGCATAACCGAACGCTCTGGCGAGTTTGCTGGCACCTTCCTGCAATGCCGCGTTGTTGTCCCGAGCCACATCACTGAAGTCCACAAGGTATTTGATTTCTCCAACACCCAGCCGGGAAGTCAACCCAAGCAATGCCCAAAGCAACCACGGCTTACCGGCCCTGTCACCATCCAGATTGAGGGTAATGCCCTCGGCCCCGACACTGGTGCTAGCCGGCCCGAGGCAAGCTTCGGCGAAATGCAGTTCCAATGCCTCACGCGCCATCGACTGGGTAATGTCGAAAGGCCGCAAGCCGTGTCCATGCTCGACGGGCCAGTCAACTGCAGAGTGTTGAACCACGCCACCCAGAGTTGGGCCAGACGTCGCATATCAACGGCATATCGGTCGTTCTGGGTTTCTTGATCCTTCCAAGCCCGCTGGAGTTCGTCATAGCGGGTGATGGACGGCAACTGTGCGCTCAATTGGCGGTCGCCTTCGCTCAGTGACTTGATGACACCGGCCATCGCCCACGTTTCAGCGTGATGCTCCTGGTAACTGTCGAACGCCTCTTTTCGCACACGCATCAACGCAGCAAAGTCGAGCAGCACGCCCCATGCATCATCAATGACGGCGTAACTCTGCTGTTCGCAGCGCCCCATCTGTTTGAGCACTTTCAACCAATCGGGGGCATGCTCCGTTTCGGGCTCCCCGCTCCAACCATAGCTCGTCGCATCGTTGTATTCGCCAATCTGCTTGACGACGGCGTCGACCTGGCCACTGAACGGAACAACGCCCGGCACAAAACTGCGCATGATGCGCTGCCGGACGACGGGATCTTTTCTGGCAGCCTGGTATTGCGCCTCACTCCAGCGAACGGGCGACCAGACCAATCCGGCAGGGTCGCCCGCTCTCAACACCAAATGAGGTTTGACTCGGGTGTCGATCACCTTACCCGCTCGCGGGGTTTGGGTGAGCTGAGCTTTTTCGACCTGATACTCCACCAACTTGGATGGACTGCTCTCCCAGACGTAGAGCCAACCGTCGCGCAATAAACGCGAGGTGTAATTGAGCGCATGCCCGGTCAAGTCAGGATGACGAGGCCCCAACTCGGGAAACGAACCGCTCAACGCCGGCAAGTCGTAGGCATCCGTATCGACAGCGACGGTTGGGCCGAGAGCGTATCGCAGGGGCAAAACGGCAGCGAACAACGGACAGCTTCCAACGCGGATTTTATTCTGGGCGCTCATGGGTTTTTCTCCGGGTTGGCGGGAAGGCTCAGTGCATGCAGAAGCGGATCAGGCAGGGTGATTTGCGCGGCCAGACCTTTATTGGCCGGCGCTGAATCGAATTCCGGCGCTTCGTTTTCCCAAGCGCACACTGGCGCGTTGTCATGGCGCAGCCAGACGCTTTCCACACCAAACCAAAAGCCTGCTGGCCATTGCGCTCCGGCCAAACAGGCGCGTCGCAGAACCGAGCCATCCGMCAGGCGCAGCCACAGCTCTCGCTGGTATTCATCAAATATGCGCAACCGACGCTGCAGGATCGGTAGCCATTGTTGGGCGCTCTGTGGAGAAGCCAGCCAAACACCGTGTTGCAAGTCAGTGCCACCCCACCAGGCGGCATAGGCTGCGCTGCCAAGCGAGGCATTCAGCAGAAATGGCCCCGCTGCGCCAATCGGCTCGTAGGCGGTCCCCTTGAAAAGCGATTGAGGAGCGTCGGCGCCGTAGTGCTCATGAAGCCAATCGATAGCGTCCTCATACTGGGCACCGTCAATCAGGAGCAGGCCTTTGTTCGGGGTGATCGGGGTCATGCTTCAGCCCTCTCTGTTACCTGATGTTCCTGGGTTGCATCGCATACCGGGCAAATGCCGGATTCGGCCTCACGAAAGACGATGTTCTGTTTGAGCAAGGCTTCCATCGGGAGGGTGTCGATAACCACTGCCTCGGCAGCGTGGGGAACTACTGACAGTGCCGTCTGCCCGGGCAGGCCCGCGACCGGCGAGCCACCCTCAACAATGGCCACGCTGCTGAAAATCCCGGCCGCGTTGATCACGATGTGCTGACCGCCACACTCAAGCGTCAAGCTCGAATCGCCTTTGATCACCACATGACTGGCAGTGACATGCGCGTGCGCCCCGGCCTGAATCACTAGCGTGCCCTCTGCCGTCGTGCTGCTGTTGCCGCTGATGGTGATCAGTTCATTGCCGCCAATCACGGTGTTGCGCGCACCTTCGGTGGTGTGCAACTCGTCGCCCTTGATCAGGCTGGCGCTGTGGTGGTCGACCTGTTCGAAGCGGTCGTTGCTGATCAGGCTGTGGCTGTCACGGGTGATCTGTTCGCGGCGGTCGTTACCAATTTTGCTATCGCTGTCGTTGAGGATCAGGTGTTCGAGGTCGCGTTGGGCGCGCAGGTAGATTTTCTCCTGCCCGGCGCGGTCTTCCAGCGACAGCTCGTTGTAACCACCGGTGTACGGGGAGCTTTGGCTGCGCAAGACAGTTTTGGTTTTGTGTTCGGGCAACAGGTATGGCGTCGCGTTGAGCTTGTTCGGCGCGCACCCGGTAATGAATGGATGATCGGGATCGCCGTCCAGAAAGGTGACGATGACTTCCATGCCGACACGCGGAATCGTCATCGCGCCAAAATGTGGACCCGCCCACTGCGTTGAGACGCGCAGCCAGCAGCTGCTTTTCTCACTGTTGAGTTCGGYCCGGTCCCACGGCAGTTCGACCTTCACGCGACCATATTCATCACAGTAGATCTCTTCGCCGGCAGGTCCGGTGACGCGGGCGGTCTGGCTCACCAGCAGCGTTTTGCGTGAGCGCATCGGCGGCCGGTAAATCACGTCCCATGGCAGGACGCTAAAGCTGTTGCGGTAGCCTTGGGTAAAGCCGTCTGCGAGTTGGACGTCGCTGGTGATGGCCTCTTCCAGTGACTGAGGCTGTTTTCCGCAGTGCGTCACGCTGAGCAACAGCCACAAGTCGTTGCGGGCTTTGCGGGGGTGATTGGTCAGGTCAAAAAAGTGGCCACTGCGCAGGCTCGGCTGATCGCTCTGGCCCTCGATCAACTGGTAATCGGCACGGTGCCGCTCCAGGGCCTGGCGAACGTGTTGTTTGCCGCGCTGTTCGTTATCGAGCAAAACCCGGTAACGGTAGTCTTCAAGCTCAGGGGTGAACTCGGCCGTGAAGCGGTTTTCCAGCAGCAGATTCGGGCGTTGGAAGTCGTAGTGGCGGCGCGTGGTGGTGCTGGTACGGGTGCTGAAGCGCATCGAGAACTGGCTGACGACCGGTTCGTCCGCCACCATGCCGGAGTCTTGTTGATAAGCGGTTTCACCCAGCTTGGGAAACCAGGTCTGGTCGTCGGTGAACACCAGCACATGGCCTTGCGGGGAGTGCTGGAAATGCCACGCTATGCCATCTTCGGCGCACAGGCGCTGGACCAGCTCGTAATCACTTTCCCCATATTGCGTGCAGTACTCGCGCTCGGGGCTGGTGCTGACATGGAACGTAAACGCATCGGCCTGAATGCCGTGACATTTGAGCACCTTGGTAATGATCTGCGGCACGGTCAGGTGCTGGAAAATCCGTTGGTCGAAGCTGAACTGCAGATAGTGCAGCGCTGGCACCAGGGTCAGTTGATAGCGGGTCAGGCGCTTGCCGGATTCGCCGACGAGTACGTCTTCGATGTGGCCGTGAAGACCTTCGCCGTGATGACCGAACTCTAGAAAGGCGGGCTGACTGAGCAGGCTCTCAATATCGAAATCCGGGTTTTCGCTGACCAGCTCAACCTGGATCGCGTACAAGGCGCTGATGGCCTCGACACCGTCAAAAGCGAGGACTTTGAAATCATTGCGAACAGCCGGGATGTGCAGCGTGAAATGCGCCGTATTGGCCGAGCCGAACATACGCTTATCCTTAATGAGCGCGATGTCCAAACCGTCCATGGTCTGTGCACGCGAAATGGGCGCGCACGGTACCAACGGAGGGTAATGCATTGATGCCGGACAACTCCGCAAAATGCGTAAGATCTTTCCCGACCTCAGATCGAAGCGGGAGAATGGCCAACAGTCTCCCTCACAAACGACAGGCACAAAAAAGCCGACATCACTGTCGGCTTTTTTGTGCTGTTTTGCTGATCCCGATCATTTTCGTAACGCCACGAAAATGATCGGCAGCAGGGTCACTGCTTCGGTGGTTCCGCCGGTTTCGGTGCCGGGTTTTCGAAGATGTTCAGACGTTCGCGCAGCTCATGGGCCGGCAGCTGTTCTTTATCCGCCGGCAAGGCGTTCGGATCGACCGGCTTGGCCGGCACCGGCACTTCGCCCGGACCGCCCTGCCCTTGTACCGCGGGGGCTGGTGCCGGTTCTGGTGCAGGTTCTGCACCCTGCGAACCTTCGATGGCCTTTTGGGCTTTCTTGGTCAGTACCACAATGTCGATCCGACGATTGACCGGATTGAACGGGTTGTCACGGTCGAACAGCGCCGACGACGCATAACCGACCACCCGCGCTACCTGCTGATCCGGATAACTGCCAGCGACCAGCGCACGACGGGCGGCATTGGCACGGTTGGCCGAGAGTTCCCAGTTGCCGAAATCACCGGTGCCCGAGTACGGCCTGGCATCGGTGTGGCCGCTGATGCTGATCTTGTTCGGCACCGCTTTGATGGTATCGGCCATGGCCAGCAGGATGTCTTCGAAGTATGGCTTCAGACGCGCACTGCCGGAATCGAACATCGGGCGATTTTCGGCGTCCATGATCTGGATGCGCAAACCGTCCTGAGTAATCTCGAACAGGATCTGGTCCTTGAATTTCTGCAGCTGTGGATTTTCATCGACCTTGTTCTGCAACTCTTGCAGCAACAGTTCCAGGCGTTCCTTCTCAACCTGCTCGGCCAAACCTTCGACCTGTTCGGTGTCGACGGTAATGCGGTCGGGCTGCGGCTGCGACTTCTCTTCGGGGTTGATCGTTTTCTCTGGCGCCAGGGTCGGAGAGCCGCCCAGATCGATGATGTACGGCGTGCCACTTTCGGTAAAGCCGAGCGGGTCTTTGAAGTAACCGGCGATGAGGATTTTCTGTTCTTGTGTTGCGGTGGACAACAACCACAGCACCAGGAAGAACGCCATCATGGCCGTCGCAAAGTCCGCGAAAGCGATTTTCCAGGAACCGCCGTGATGCCCGCTCGCGTACTTCTTTACGCGCTTGATGATGATCGGCTGGTTATTTTCCATGACTTAGCGACCGCGAACCGCTTGTTCCAGTTCAGCGAAGCTAGGACGGTGCGCCGGGTACAGGACCTTGCGACCAAATTCCACGGCCAGCGATGGCGGCATACCGGACGCCGAGGCCACCAGCGACGCCTTGATGGCCTCGTAGACGTTCAGTTCCTCCTTGGCATCGTGGGCCAGGGCATGGGCCAGCGGACCAAAGAAACCGTACGCGGCGAGAATACCGAAGAAGGTACCGACCAGTGCCGCACCGACGTGCACACCGATCATTTTCTGATCGCTATCCCCCAGGGAGGCCATGGTCACCACGATACCCAGTACCGCCGCGACGATACCGAAACCCGGCATGGCGTCAGCGATGCCGTTCACCGCGTGGGAAGGGTGATCGAGGTCTTCCTTGAGGCTGGTCAGCTCCATGTCGAAGAGGCCTTCGAGCTCATGGGGAGCCATGTTGCCGGAGGACATGATGCGCAGGTAATCGCAGATGTACGCGGTCAGGCGCTCATCTTTGAGCACCGCCGGGTACTTGGCGAAGATCGGGCTCGCGGCGGCATCTTCGATGTCGCCTTCGATAGCCATCATGCCTTCGCGGCGGCTTTTGTTGAGGATCTCGTAAATCAGCCCCAGCACTTCAAGGTAGAAGGTGTGGTTGAAACGCGAACTGAACATCCCCAAGGCTTTCTTCAGAACGTGCTTGACCATATGACCAGGGTTGGCCTGCAGGAATGCGCCCAGGGCCGCACCACCGATGATCATTACCTCGAAAGGCTGAATAAGGGCGGCAATCTTGCCGTGGGAGAGCACGTATCCGCCGAGCACACTCGCGAATACGACGATGATGCCGATAATTTTAGCCATAGGTAGAGAGCACTTACTGAGTCGGGTTCAAGGTCATATTCGGAAGTTGAAAAATCTCTTCTTCTCCTTATCGGCAAAACTGCGCCAGACTATAGCCCGTTCAAGCGAAAAGCTAATTTAGCCTACTCCGGGCATAGGTAATGCAGACGATGATCGCGTCCAACCATGGCTAGCCAAACGAACATTCCCACTGAAAAACCGACCACACTTGAAGGCTGGGCCAAGCTTCTCGATGGCGTGCGCCTGCCGGTTCCGCAAGACAGCCATGACCGTGTCTGCCGGGCCATCGCCGATAACCGCAGCTCACTTCGTGATATCACTGAGTTCATGCAAGACAGCCCGGCCCTGGCCTTGAGCATCATCCGTGAAGCCAATCGCCACACCCACGGCAGCATGACCGAACCTGCGGAAAACCTTGAAGTGGCGATCAATCGCCTCGGTTTGAAACGCACCGAAGAATTGCTCGCCCGCCTGCCCGCGGAGCCCCTGTCACAGATACCGATTGCCTTGCGTCAGTTGCAGATGATCAGCCAGCACGCGACGCAACAGGCCAATGGTTTTTTTGCCAGTCGCCTGGCGCGGCTGTGGCAGGACATTCACTGGGGTAGCTTGCTGTTTCTGTCGCCGCTGTGGCCCATGGCGCTGACCCACCCGCAATTGCTTGAAGAGTGGGAACTGCGGGTCATTCATAAAGGCGAATCGGCACGCAAAGTCGAAAAGCAGTTGTTCGGTGTGCGCCTGCTGGATATTTGCCAGACCCTGGTGAGCCTCTGGCGCCTGCCGATCTGGGTGGAACAGGGTTATCGCCTGTTACTGACCGAGCAACGCGAGTTGGTCAAAGTCCTGCGTATTGCCCGCGACAGTGATCATCCCTTGCACCAGCAAAACTGCCTGGATGACGATCCGACCCTGCGCCGCTGGCTCAATCAGCCGGCCAATACCGTGCTGCTGGCCAACGGCCTGGCGCTGTCGGCCCAACAGGCGTGGAACAGTCCTCACAGCGAACGCTGGCAATACCTGACCAGTCTTTACCTGCAAACGCCCATGACCGAGGTGCAGCAGCAATTGCACCAACAGGCCACCAACAGCGCCCGGCTGCATGCCATGCCGGACTTGTGGCACCCCGCTGTTTCGCTGCTCTGGCCGTGGGGCATGAACCGTGTCCACGCCGGGTTGCTACCGGCACCGGCGCCGAGCGCCGAAAACCTGGCGAAGTGGCGCAGCCAATGCACCGAGTTGCTGGCGGAGCCTAGCCCCTTCACCAACGCCATGCACTTGACCACCTCCGCCCGGGACGCTCTGGTCGCATGCGGCATGCGCCGCGTGATGATTTTGATGGCTGACCGTACGCACGCCAATCTGAGGGTTCATCAGGTTGCCGGATTACCAAAAGAGACGGCCGGGCTGAATTTCGTGGTGAACCAAAGCAACGTGCTGCAACGTCTGCTCTCACAACAAGCGCAGGTGCGCCTGACCCCGGCCAACAACGCCCAGTTTTCCGCCTTGTTGCCTGCCAGCCTGCGCGCACAGTTCCGTGGCGAACACCTGTTGCTGCGCTCGCTGATCAATAATGGTCGGGTGATCATGGTGGTGGTAGCGGACCAGGGTGGCGTACCGTTCTCGGAAATCACCGTGCAAGCCTTCGGCAAAACCGCTCAGTGCATCGAGAAATCCCTGCACACCTTTAGCCACCGCAGCCAATGACGCTGCGCTACAATCCTCCTTTTTGTGCTCTGGAGACCTCACATGCCTGACTTCTCTGGCTTGCCGCTGGTGATCGAGCCGAGCGATTTGCTCCCTCGCCTTGAGGCCCGCGATCTGATTCTGGTGGACCTGACCAGCAGTGCCCGCTATGCCGCAGGGCATCTTCCCGGCGCGCGTTTTGTCGATCCGAAACGCACGCAACTCGGCCAGGCCCCTGCGCCGGGGCTGATGCCGCCGAAAGCGTCGCTCGAAGCGTTGTTCGGAGAACTGGGCCACCATCGTGATGCGGTATACGTGGTGTATGACGACGAAGGTGGCGGTTGGGCCGGACGTTTTATCTGGCTTCTGGACGTCATCGGTCACCGTAAATACCACTACGTCGACGGTGGCCTGCCAGCCTGGCTGGCAGAAGGCATGCCCATGTCGATCCAGATCCCGGCACCTGTTGGCGGCCCGGTGACATTGACGCTGCACGACGAACCCACCGCCACTCGCGAGTACCTGCAAAGCCGGCTCGGCGCCGCCGACCTGGCGATCTGGGACGCGCGCGGGCCGCTGGAGTACTCCGGCGAGAAAGTGCTGGCGGCCAAGGCCGGGCACATTCCCGGCGCCGTCAATTTCGAATGGACCGCGGGCATGGATCAGGCGCGCAACTTGCGCATCCGCACGGACATGCCGCAGATCCTCGAACAGCTCGGCATCAGCAAAGACAAAGAAGTGATTACCCACTGCCAGACTCATCACCGTTCTGGCTTCACCTATCTGGTGGCCAAATCCCTCGGTTATCCGCGGGTCAAAGGCTATGCCGGTTCCTGGGGCGAATGGGGCAACCACCCCGACACCCCCGTAGAGATTTAAGGTTTTAAGGACAGTTAATGAATAAGCGTCTGTTTATCCTCAGCCAATACCTGCTGCCCCATCACTTGCTCTCGCGACTGGCCGGCTGCATTGCCGAATGCCGCGTGCGCTGGTTCAAAAACGCCTTTACCGCCTGGTTCGCCAAGCGTTATCAGGTGGACATGTCCCAGGCGCTGGTCGAAGACCTGACCGCCTATGAGCACTTCAATGCGTTCTTCACCCGCGCCCTGAAAGACGGCGCTCGCCCGCTCGACGAAACCCCGGGCGCCATTCTCAGCCCGGCCGACGGCGCGGTCAGCCAGCTCGGCCCGATCGAACACGGTCGCGTGTTCCAGGCCAAGGGCCACAGCTTCAGCGTGTTGGAGTTGCTCGGCGGTGATGCTGCGAATGCCGCGCCGTTCATGGGCGGTGATTTCGCCACGATTTACCTGTCGCCGAAGGACTACCATCGCGTGCACATGCCGCTGGCCGGCACCCTGCGTGAGATGGTTTACATCCCGGGCCGAATCTTCTCGGTCAACCAGACCACTGCCGAAAACGTTCCGGAACTGTTCGCCCGTAACGAGCGTGTGGCGTGCATTTTCGACACTGAGCGCGGGCCGATGGCTGTGGTGCTGGTGGGCGCGATGATCGTCGCATCGATCGAAACCGTCTGGGCAGGGCTGGTCACGCCGCCGAAACGCGAGCTGAAAACCTTCCGTTACGACGAAGCCGCCCGCGCGCCGATCCATCTGGAAAAAGGTGCGGAACTGGGTCGCTTCAAACTCGGTTCGACCGCCGTGATGCTGTTCGGACCTGATCAGGTCAAGTGGGCAGAAGAACTGGCGGCCGGTTCGCCGGTGCAGATGGGCCAGGGAATGGGGCTGCCGAACGCCTGATCCGCTGACCCAGAATCACCTTAACCTGTGGCGAGGGGGCTTGCCCCGTTGGGGCGCGCAGCGCCCCCCCTAAAATCGGTGGCCGCAGCGCAGCCAAACGGGGGAAGCCCCCTCACCACAAAGGCCTACTAAGACGATTTCAGAGCTGTCCGTCGCGATCACGAAAGCCCAACAGATACAGCACGCCATCCAGCCCAAGGGTGGAAATCGCCTGCTTCGCCGACTGTTTCACCAGCGGCTTGGCCCGGAACGCCACGCCCAACCCGGCAATCGCCAGCATCGGCAGATCATTAGCGCCGTCGCCGACTGCAATGGTCTGCTCCAGTCGCAATCCTTCCTTATGGGCCAGCTCACGCAGCAAGTCAGCCTTGCGCTGCGCATCAACAATCGGCTCGACCGCAACACCCGTGACTTTGCCGTCGACCACTTCCAGTTCGTTGGCAAATACGTAGTCAATGCCCAGCTTGGCCTGCAATTGCTTGGCGAAGTAGGTAAAGCCGCCCGACAGAATGGCGGTCTTGTAGCCCAGACGCTTGAGTTCGGCGAACAGGGTCTCGGCACCTTCGGTCAGGCGTAGGGAAGCACCGATCGAATCCAGCACGCTGACGTCCAGACCTTGCAGCAATGCCAGCCGCTCTTTGAAGCTCGCACGGAAGTCCAGCTCGCCGGCCATCGCTCGCTCGGTGATTTCAGAAACCTGATCGCCAACACCTGCCGCCTTGGCCAATTCGTCGATCACTTCTGCTTCGATCAGGGTCGAGTCCATGTCGAACACCGCCAGGCGACGGTTGCGACGGAACAGCGAATCTTCCTGAAAAGCGATGTCGACGTTCAGTTCCTGTGCAACGCTGAGGAACTCGGCCCGCAGCGCCTGCGGATCAGCTGCTTCGCCACGCACGGAAAACTCGATGCAGCCCTTGCCCTTGTCAGCCGGGGTGTCCAGCGGCATGCGCCCCGACAACCGATCAATGTGATCGATGTTCAAGCCATATTTGGCGGTGATCGAGCTCACGGCTTGCAATTGCCCGGCAGTCACTTTGCGTGTCAATAGCGTCACGATGTGGCGTTTCTTGCCCTGATTTCCGACCCACTGCTGGTAATCCTCTTCGGATACCGGCGTGAAACGGACCTGCTGATCGAGCTCGTAACCCTTGAACAGGATGTCCTTGAGCACCGACTTGCCTTGCTCGGTATCCGGAATTTCAACCAGGATGCCGAACGACAGGGTGTCGTGGATCACCGCCTGACCAATGTCGAGAATGTTCACACCACCCTGGGCCAGAACGCCGGTAATGGCCGCAGTCAGACCCGGACGGTCGACTCCCGTGATGTTTATCAGGACGATTTCGCGCAAGGCGCACCCCCGCAAGTGGAAAAAAACCGCATTCTACCCACTTTCAGTGACCATCGGGCACCGTGAGCGCTTTGCCGGCCTATGGCCTGTCGCTATACTGCGCGTCAACTTCACGGACAAAGAGCCGAGCGCAAGTGAACCGGCCCACGCCAGTAAAAACCGATAACTTCTTTCTGCTGATCTTCCGTGCACTGCGCCACCGCCGTGTACCGATTGCATTGCGCATCGCCAGCCATAACGTGATCCTGGTCGCTCTGGCCTTGGTGATCTACGCCGGTGTGATGGGTTTGCAGTTCAAGCAGGCCATGCACGAGCAGGCAGATGCGCTGGGTGAAAGCCTGACTACGCAGACCGCCACCTCCGCTACGGAGCTGTTGGTGTCCAACGACATCCTCAGCCTCAACGTGCTGCTCAACAACCTGACCAAGAACAAGCTGGTGGCCCACGCCGCCATTTATAGCGTGGATAACCGAATCCTCGCCGAGGCCGGTCAGCGCCCCAAGCACAGCCTGCTGGGCGAAGCCGAGGGCATGTACCAGAGCAAGATCACGTTCCAGGACGTGACCGCCGGGCAACTGCGCATCAGCCTGGACATGGATCAATTCCAGCAGCCCATGACGATCAGCCTGCAAAGCATGGGCATTTTGAGTGCGATCCTGTTGGCATTGTCCCTGGCCCTGAGCCTGCGCCTGGGTCGGCACATCTCTACGCCGCTGCTGCAATTGCGCGTGTGGCTGCGCAATATCGACGAATTCACCCCGGCCACTGAGCGCCAGGATGAGATCGGCGATCTGGCCCGTCAGCTGCACGCCAATTTCGCACCGGAGCCCGCCGAGCCGGAACCGGTGCCGGAGCCTGAGTTCGACGACAGCGATGAAGAGGCTGACGACAAAGAGCCGACCTTCGAAGTACGCAACTTGCGTGACCCGAGTTTCGATGAAAGCAAACCGGTTGCCAGCCTGAAACCGGCGCCACGGCACATTGTCAGCACTGTTGAAGATGATGAAGACGATGATGCGTTTGCCGATCTGCGTGACGAGTCGATCGCCGTCGCACTGAAACCGGCAGCAAAACCGGTTATCTCCAACGTGCCACAACACAGCGCTGTCCTGGCCGTACAACTGGGCGCCCAGGACCAACTGCGTCGCCTGCCCCGCACACGCCTCGAAGAATTGCTGAAACGCTATCGTGACTGCCTCGATCAGGCCGCCTTGCTCTACCAGAGCGAACTGCACACTTTGAACGATGGCAGCACGCTGATGCTGTTCCACACCGAAGACAGCGGCGACGACTACCTGACCAACGCCATCTGCTGCGGTGAGTTGCTGCGCGCCCTGGGCCATCAGTTGCAAATCGAAGTTGCGGACAGCGGCATCACCTTGCAATTGCAGCTGGGTCTGACGCTGGGTGAAGAGTTGTTCGGTATGAGTCAGATCGATTTGCTGCTGACTGAACCCGCTCAAGACGCCCTGGCCCTGTCGCAACATAGCCGCAACCTGCTGCTGGTGGAGCGCAAGATCGGTGACGATGTGCTGATTCGTCAGCGCGCACGGATTCGTCCGATTGCGAGTCCTGAGGGCGCTTGCTGCGTGGAGCGATTGATGGAGCCTTATCCGTCGATGCTGGAACGGCAACTGGCGCGGATGCATGAGCGTCGGGCGTAAGCCTTAAGCCCCCGCGGTAAAAAAGCCCGCAGACGAGTGATCGTCTGCGGGCTTTTTTGTTGCCTACGGGAAAAAGTGTGTTGTCCACTCCGGCCCCTTCGCGAGCAAGCCCGCTCCCACATTCATCCGCGTTCTTACTGAAAGAACACAGTCAAATGTGGGAGCGAGCTTGCTCGCGAAAGGGCCCAGGCAAGGCACTGAAGATCTCCAACCAGCAAAAATAACAAAGCCCGCACATGGCGGGCTTTGTGTTGAATCATTCCTGGCTTAGAACCTGAACACTTCCATATCGGTCCGGATTGGCGAAGCCATCGGGATCTTCGGCTGTTTCTCTGGCTCTGCTGCCGGCACGGCGGGTTTGGCAGCCGATTTACGCGGTACGTCGGCAATCGCTGGCTGGTTGGCCAATGGCTTGAGCGCCACCGACAACTGCTCGGCCAGGCGCTGCAATAACACCCCCTGCGCCTGAACCTGCGCCGCTGTACCGCCTGCGTGCTGTTCTTGCAGGTGAATGATGCGGTTATCACGAACCTTTCCACGACGGTCGATCAACCGCCATTGCGCATCCAGGACTGCCGGTTGCGACACACCCGAATCCAGCCGGGTAATCGTCAGCAGTACCTGAACATCCGGGGTAAAGCCCGCAGTGGCAGGCGCCAGCACAACGCGCTGACTGTCCAGACGACCCGCTACCTGACGCAGCAACAGCTGATCAATGTCGGATGACAGGCTGCCCGCCCAGCGGCCATCCGTGGCTGCTTGAAGACTGCCATCGGGCTGACGCTGCAACAGGGTTTCGCGTTGCAAGTAATCGGCGACCGTTACCGGCCCCAACAATACCGCCATGCCACCGCTTTGTGAGGGCGAAACCGGACTTCCGCTGTCTAGTTGATACAGCGACACCGGCTGATGAACGCTGCAACCCGCCAGGCCTAAAACGCTGGCGACCATCAAAATAAAAGGAAGGCGCAGAGCAATCATCGTCCCATCCAGGTGGCTGCCACAAGGCTAACCACAGTGAAAATACTCAATAAATATGAAGAACGCTCGGCCACGCCGGCGCTTGAAAGGTCATATCATCCGTGAATATGCGTTCCGACTCCAGCGCCAAAGCGTCGATCTACGTGTTAAATCGTAGATCGAACGCTCCAGGGGGCGTTTTAATTGAGGTTTTCGACGAGCAGCGCATCCACCCGCTGAAAGCCACGTGGCAACTTGTTGCCACGACGACCACGCTCACCTTTGTAATGTTCGAGGTCGTCTGCTTTCAGTGACAAGGTACGTTTCCCGGCCTGCAACACCAAAGTGGCCCCCTCCGGCAGTACAGCGATGTCTGTGACATATTCTTCGCGGTTGGCCACACGTTCACCGGTGATACCGATGATCTTGTTGCCTTTGCCCTTACCTAATTGTGGCAGGTCGCTGATCTTGAAGATCAGCAGGCGACCTTCGGTCGTGACCGAGGCCAGCCAGTTGCTCTCGCGATCAGCCACCGGGCGCGGAAGAATGACTTTTGAATTGCTCGGCAGGCTCAGCAGCGCCTTGCCAGCCTTGTTCTTGGCCTGGAAATCTTCACCTTTGACCACGAAACCATACCCGGCGTCGGACGCAATCACATACAGCGAATCGTCTTCCGGCATCAGCACGCATTCGAAACTCGCGCCTGGCGGTGGCGTCAGACGACCGGTCAACGGCTCGCCTTGGCCACGGGCCGATGGCAACGTGTGAGTCGCGACCGAATAACTGCGACCGGTGGAGTCGATAAACACCGCAAACTGGTTGGAGCGACCGGCCGCCAAGGCCTTGAAACCGTCTCCGGCCTTGTAGGAAAGCCCGGTGGCGTCAATCTCGTGCCCTTTGGCAGAGCGAACCCAGCCTTTTTCCGACAGAACAACCGTCACTTTCTCGTTTGGCAGCAGATCGTGCTCGGTCAGGGCCTTGGCCTCGGCGCGTTCGACGATCGGCGAACGACGGTCGTCGCCATAGGTTTCGGCGTCCTTGATCAGCTCGGTGCGGACCAGTTTTTTCAGCTTGGCTTCGCTGCTCAGCAGGGCTTGCAGCTTGGCTTGCTCCTTGAGCAGTTCATCCTGCTCGGCGCGCAGCTTCATCTCTTCCAGTCGCGCCAACTGACGCAAACGGGTGTCGAGGATGTAATCAGCCTGGATTTCACTCAGGGCGAAACGCGCGATCAGGGCGGCCTTTGGATGTTCCTCGGTGCGGATGATGTGAATCACTTCATCCAGATTGAGGTAGGCAATCAACAAACCGTCCAACAGGTGCAGGCGACGCTCGACCTTATCGAGGCGAAATTGCAGGCGACGACGTACTGTCTGCACCCGGAACTCCAGCCACTCGACCAGCAACGCGCGCAAGTTTTTCAGCTGCGGCTTGCCGTCCAGGCCGATGATGTTGATGTTGACCCGGTAGCTCGACTCCAGCTCGGTGCTGGCGAACAGGTGCGTCATCAGTGCATCGTGGTCAAAGTTTTTGCGCACGCCGGGAATGATCACGATGCGGCATGGGTTTTCGTGGTCCGATTCGTCACGCAGGTCAGCGATCTGCGGCGCCTTGGACGGTTTGGCCTGCATCATCGCCGCGATCTGTTCCAGCACCTTGGCACCAGACACTTGGTGCGGCAGCGCGGTGACAATGATGTCGCCGTCTTCGATGTGGTACACGGCGCGCATGCGCACCGAGCCCTTGCCGGTTTCGTAGATTTTCAGCAAGTCGGCGCGAGGGGTGATGATTTCCGCTTCGGTCGGGTAATCCGGGCCCTGGATGTGTTCACACAGCTGTTCGACCGTGGCTTTGGGCTCATCGAGCAAACGCACGCACGCCGTCGCGACTTCGCGCAGGTTGTGCGGCGGCACGTCGGTGGCCATGCCCACGGCGATGCCAGTGGTGCCATTGAGCAGGATGTTTGGCAACCGCGCCGGCAACACGAGCGGCTCGTCGAGGGTGCCATCGAAGTTCGGGCCCCAGTCTGCGGTGCCCTGCCCCAGTTCGCTGAGCAACACTTCGGAATAACGCGACAGGCGGGCTTCGGTGTAACGCATGGCGGCGAACGACTTGGGATCATCCGGCGCACCCCAGTTACCCTGACCGTCGACCAGCGTGTAGCGGTAGCTGAACGGCTGGGCCATCAGGACCATGGCTTCGTAGCAGGCCGAATCGCCGTGCGGGTGGAACTTGCCGAGCACGTCACCGACGGTACGCGCCGATTTCTTGTGCTTGGAGTCGGCGTCCAGCCCCAACTCGCTCATCGCGTAGATGATGCGTCGCTGTACCGGTTTCAAGCCGTCGCCGATATGCGGCAAGGCACGGTCCATGATCACGTACATGGAGTAGTTGAGGTAGGCATTTTCGGTGAAGTCAGCCAGTGACCGGCGTTCTACACCGTCCAGGCTGAGATCAAGGGAGTCGCTCATGCGGGCCTCATCGGTTCGTTGTCTGGCGCAGCAGCATGGTGCCACCGCGCTGGGTAAATTCAAGTTTGTTCAGTGCGCTCATGCCGAGCAGCACTTGTTTGCCTTCCAGGCCTGGCGCAACCAGCGCGCGAACATCACGCAACACAATGTCGCCCAGTTGCAGCCGGTCGATGCGGGTTCGATAGCCCTCGCTCAGACCATTGGCCGTGCTCAGGGTCACCCCGAAGCCTTGTTCCAGTTTCAATCCCTCGGCCACACTGGCCGGAATTGACACATCCGTTGCTCCGGTATCGAGCATGAAATCCACCGGGTGGCCGTTGATCGCACCACTGGCGACAAAATGCCCCTGGCGGTTGCTGACCAGTTTCACCTCGATAAACCCTGCGCCCTGCTCCGAAGTCACCACGACATTGGGGTTTTGCTGTCGCTCCTCCCACTGCCCGAAAAACCGTGTTGCCAGAAACAGTGCAGCGCACCAGGCCAATATCAGCATGACCCGACCGGCGCGTTTGCCCGTCTTTTGCTGGCTCACGGCTTGGCGCTCCAGCCACCTTCAGGCGCGGCGAAGCGCCAGACTACCGGGCGACTTTCACCATCGGCGCGGGGACCGTCGTTGTTATCGACACCGATCCACGCGCCGTCGGCGTCCACGATCAATGCTTCTTCCAGCCCGTAGCTCTGTGGATAACGACGGTTTTCCTGCAACAACTCCGCCGCATAAGACCAACAGCGTTCGACTTTGGCCGTCTGCGTGTCGCGGCGACAAATCTGATACGCGTTGCGTTCAAGGGTGAACAGTTTGCCGTTGAACAACGACACGTCGGAAAAATCCCGGGGCTGCGGTTTGGCCTTGGGAAATTGCGGCGGCTGCATTTCCATGCCCGCTTCGCTCAGCAGCACACAGCCACCGTCGCAGTCCCACACCGTTTGTTTGCGCTTGATTGTCAACAATCCGCGGCTTTGACGCTCGGCCGCGAACCACATCTGATCACCTGTCGGATTAATCGCCAGCCCCTCAAACAACGCATTGAATTGCAACAGCATGCCACTGGCCCGCGCTTCGCGAACCAGCATCGGCGAGATTTTCAGCCAGGTTGCGGGCCCCGTCAGCGGGACTTGCAGGACCGCTGCATGGGCTTCGCTGACGATGTAGCGATTACCGGCGCTGTCGCAGGTAATGGCCTCGAAATCCAGATCGCCGCCACGCACGAACGAGGCCGCCCAGGCTCGCGAACGCAACCCCCAGGGCAAGCCGCTGTCCGGCACCGGAGGTACGCCGATGCCCACGGCTTCAGCCTGCCATTCCGTGTCGCGGGTATCGAGGCGGTAAATTTGATCGTCGTCGCGATCCGACACCGTCCACAAGTCCTTGCCGCACTGGGCAAGTCCAGACAGGTTGCCGCCGCGCATGCCGTCAACCGGATGCTCGGCTATCAAGCGCAATTCTGGTGCCGGTTCAGCAAATGCCAGAACCGGGGCCAGAAGTAAACAACACGCCAGGGCAAAGCCAAGCCGCATCAACCAAGAACCTCGGCCAGGTTGCCCTTGGATTCCAGCCAGGATTTGCGGTCACCGGCGCGCTTCTTCGCCAGCAGCATGTCCATCATTTCCGACGTTGCTTCGAAATCGTCCAGGGTCAACTGCACCAGACGCCGGGTGTTCGGGTCCATGGTGGTTTCGCGCAGCTGCGGAGGGTTCATTTCACCCAGGCCTTTGAATCGGGTGACCTGCGGCTTACCGCGTTTCTTCTCGGCGACCAGACGATCCAGAATGCCATCGCGCTCGGCTTCGTCGAGGGCGTAGTAAATCTCTTTGCCCAAGTCGATGCGATACAGCGGCGGCATGGCGACATAGACGTGACCGGCATCCACCAACGGGCGGAAATGCTGGACGAACAACGCACACAGCAACGTGGCGATGTGTAGACCGTCGGAGTCGGCGTCGGCGAGGATGCAGATCTTGCCGTAACGCAGCTGGGCGATGTCCGCCGAGCCCGGATCGACACCGATGGCCACGGCAATGTTATGCACTTCCTGGCTGGCCAGCACTTCGCTGCCATCGACTTCCCAGGTGTTCAGAATTTTGCCGCGCAATGGCAGGATGGCTTGAAACTCTTTATCCCTCGCTTGCTTGGCGGAACCACCGGCGGAATCACCTTCCACCAAAAACAGCTCGGAGCGCATCGGGTCCTGCCCGGCGCAGTCAGCGAGTTTGCCCGGCAGTGCCGGCCCTGCGGTGATGCGCTTGCGCTCGACCTTCTTGCTCGCCTTGAGACGACGGCCGGCGTTGTTGATCGCCAACTCTGCGAGCAGCATGCCGGTTTCCGGGTTGGCGTTGAGCCACAGGCTGAACGCGTCCTTGACCACACCGGAAACAAACGCCGCCGCTTCACGGGACGACAGACGTTCTTTGGTCTGGCCGGAGAATTGCGGCTCCTGCATTTTCATCGACAGCACGAAGGCGATGCGTTCCCAGACGTCTTCTGGCGCCAGCTTCACGCCGCGTGGCAGCAGGCTGCGGAATTCACAGAACTCGCGCATTCCATCGAGCAAGCCCTGGCGCAGGCCATTGACGTGCGTACCGCCCTGGGCCGTCGGGATCAAGTTGACGTAGCTTTCCTGAACCGAGTCGCCACCTTCGGGCAGCCACAGCAGCGCCCAGTCGACCGCTTCTTTATTACCGGCCAGGCTGCCGCAGAACGGCTCGTTCGGCAGGCGTTCGAATTCGCTGACCGCGTCGACCAGATAGGAGCGCAAGCCGTCTTCGTAATGCCACTCGATTTTTTCACCGGTGGCCTTGTCTTCAAAACTGACCAGCAGCCCCGGGCACAACACGGCCTTGGCCTTGAGCACGTGCTTGAGGCGGCTGATGGAGAATTTCGGCGAATCGAAGTATTTCGGGTCCGGGGCGAAGAACACGCTGGTACCGGTGTTGCGCTTGCCGACCGTGCCGATCACTTCCAGCTCGGTTTTCTTGTAACCGTCGGCAAAGGTCATCTGGTATTCGTTGCCGTCACGCTTGACGCGCACCCGGACTTCAGTCGACAAGGCGTTGACCACCGAAATACCCACCCCGTGCAGACCGCCGGAGAACTGGTAGTTCTTGTTGGAAAACTTGCCACCCGCATGAAGCTTGGTGAGGATCAGCTCGACACCCGACACGCCCTCTTCCGGGTGAATGTCCACCGGCATGCCACGGCCGTCATCGCTGACTTCCAGGGAGTGGTCGGCGTGCAGGATGACCTGCACCGATGTCGCATGCCCGGCCAAGGCTTCGTCGACGCTGTTGTCGATGACTTCCTGGGCGAGGTGGTTCGGCCGACTGGTGTCGGTGTACATGCCGGGGCGTTTGCGCACCGGGTCGAGGCCCGAGAGGACTTCGATGGCGTCTGCGTTATAAGAGCTAGCGCTGGGAGTGGCCATGGGGTCTCGTCGTCAAAGTATTCAGTGAAAAAAGTGGCGAGGGTTCACAGTGTTGTGAAGTCAATCGCCTGATACAAATCTGCGCCGATGCCGGCAAAACTCAGCATTGCCGGCAGTTGCGCGGCAAACCCCTGGAAACTATGGTCGCCGCCGGCCTGGATACGCAAGGCACACGCCCGGTAATACTGCTGGGCCTGGCGATAGTCCAGCGTTTCGTCACCGGTCTGCAACCACACCTGATACCGCTGCGGGTCCCGGGGCGCCGGCACTTCCAGCTCGGCCAGGGCCGTCACGTGGTCGTGGGTCAATTCCCAGGTCTCATCGGTATACAGGTTTTTCTGCGTCCCCAGGAACCCGTCGAACATCCGGTGCGGACTGACGGCCGGGTTGATCAGTAAAGCCTTGAGGCCATGGCGCTCGGCCAAGTGAGTCGCATAGTAGCCGCCGAGGGAGCTGCCGACCAGCAGTGGCCGTTGCAGCTCGGCAATCGCCTGCTCCAGCTGAGCGATGGCCTCGCGAGGGTGGTGATGCAAGGCCGGCACACGCAATTGATCGCTCAAGCCCAGACGGTCCATCACTTGCATCAACTGCATGGCCTTTTTCGACGCAGGCGCGCTGTTGAAACCGTGGATATAAAGGATCGAACCGGACATTTGAGCTCCCTTTGCGTCGGGTAAAGAGGCGCAGTTTACAGGGACTCTGGGATATCTGCTGGAATTGGGCTGCTGTGCCGCCGCCTTCGCGACCCGGTCTTCCTGAGTGACAAAAAAATCAGTAACCGTTCGAGCCGTAATCAACCTGAAAATCAAACCCGGTCACACGCTCCACGCCCGTTTCGATCTGGCCATCCGGCAACAACCGCAACCAGCGATACCCCGGCGCCTGCTCCCCGACATTGAAATCATCACTCCCCGGCTCGAACTGAATGCAGGTCGAAGGCGAGGCGATCAGGCGCACACCCTTGCGCAGCTGATCGATCTCCTGATGCACATGCCCCCATAAAACAGCCCGCACTTGCGGAAAACGATCAAGCACCGCAAACAGCGCCTCCGGGTTGCGCAACCCGATCGGCTCCATCCACGCACAGCCAATCGACACCGGATGATGGTGAAAACACACCAGATGATGCCGCTCCGGTGCCTCACTCAGTGACCGAGCCAACAACTGCAACTGCTCATCCTGCAAATACCCCGGCACAGAACCCGGCACGGCGGAATCGAGCAACGTGACCCGCCAGTTGGCGACATCCACCACCGGATCCAACAATGCGCTCTGCACCGCCGCCTCGGCCATGATCTGTGGTTCGTCGTGATTGCCGGGAATCCAGCGCGCCGGCGCATCAAGCTGAAGGGTCAGCTCGCGAAATTGCTGGTAGGACTCCAGCGTGCCGTCCTGAGACAGGTCGCCACTGGCGATGACCAAGTCGATGTGCGGCTGCTGAAGCTGCACCAACTCGATGACTTTTTGCAGGCTGTCCCGGGTGTTCATGCCCAGCAACGTCCCGTCCGCGTCGGCGAACAGATGACTGTCGGAGAGTTGCACCAGCAACGCCGAATCGGCGGTGGTCAATGTGGATACGCTCGGCAAGGCGTTCTCCCAGGACTGAATCACGGGTGTGGAGGGGTACCGCAATTATGCTGGGGGACGCTCAAAAGGGGAATCCGTGACAACTATCGCACAACGGCGTACTCGTGCCCGCAGGCCAGGCAATGGCTCAGCCATTCGCCCAGAAACATGTTCAGTTGGGCCTTTTCATCCGGCTGGTGCATCGAAGCATTAGGGTAAGGATAGATGCCACGGAAACGTCGTGCATGTTCGGCACTGACGACTTCGGCCATGCAGGCGTCGTGATAGACCTGCACTTCCAGCTGCGGTATCGGTAGCCAGGGCAGGCTGTGCTCCTGGCGCACTTGCAGGGTCGTGGTGTACGGACAGACCTGCAACACTTCCAGCGCCAGCACGCCGAGCATCTGTTCGCCGTGGGTCACGGCAATGCGCCGAGCCGCCGGCTCGTCGCGCATGTCTGGCAGCAGTCGCATCAAGCGCGCGTAGTTCGCCTCGCAGGAAGCTTGCAACCCTGCCAGGTCCACCCGATAACGATCGCGCAGCTTGTTTACGACCATAGCCCCCTCACTTCAGCGCGGTTTAAAGCTAACCATTGCAAGGCAATGATGCTGGCCGCGTTGGCAATTCGTCCGTCACGTACGGCTTGCAGGGCATCTTCGAACGCCCAGACCGTGACGCGGATATCTTCAGCTTCTTCCTCCAGCCCATGCAGGCCGCCAACCCCGTTCGTGTCGCAACGCCCCAGGAACAGGTGTACGAATTCATTGCTGCCGCCCGGCGACGGGAAATATTTGATCATCGGCCAGAGCGCCCCGAACACAAGCCCAGCTTCCTCCTGCCCTTCGCGGTGAGCAACTTCTTCCGGCACTTCTTCCTTGTCGATCAGACCAGCGACCAGTTCGATCAGCCAAGGGTTGTCGGTCTTGCCCATGGCGCCGACACGGAATTGTTCGATCAGCACCACTTCATCGCGTTGCGGGTCGTATGGCAGCACGCACACCGCATCGTGACGCACGAACACTTCACGATTGATTTCGCGACTCATGCCACCGGCGAACAGTTCGTGGCGCAAGTGCACACGGTCGAGCTTATAAAAGCCCTCGTAGCACTTTTCGCGCCGAACGATTTCAACGGCGGTCGGAATGGCGTTGGCAAAATCAGTCATGACAATCCTCGTTTACTGCAAATCCATTACAAGGCTCCTTTTTGTTACTTGCAGCCTCGACTTCGCGCCATCCTAACGCGCCTGCGGCATTTGATGCAGCCCCTTTCCGTCAGCGGGATAGACGGTGAGAGCGAAACCAACTCTAATTAGCTTAGTGGCGAACTGACCGCTTCGTTGAGAGTCGAAGCGGATAACTTTTTGCCTTTCCCTGTTTTGCAAAGGACGCCCATGTCGCTTTTTAAAATTGCCTCCGTGGCCGCTATCGCCCTGACGCTGGGCGCCTGCCAGAGCCTGTTTCAGCCCAGCTACCGGGCGCCGCTGGAAACCACTCGCGACGCCACCGAAACCCTGAAACCGGGTTGCACCACTTCCGAATGCCCGCTGGTGAACATCGATACGATACGCTTCCCCGCCGAACCGCAACTGGACGGCATCGTCGAAAAACGCCTGCTGCAATTGACCCGCACTTCACCAGACGCCGCAGTGGCACCCACGCTGACGGCCTATCGTGACGAGTTTTTGCGCACGGCCGGTCCGCGCTCCAGCAGTTACCTGCAAGCCAAAGTACGGGAACAGCATGACGGCTTGGTGATCGTCGAGTTTTCCAGCTATCTGGACACCGGCGGCGCTCATGGCACACCGGGCCGCAGCTTTATCAACTATTCACGCCAGCAGCACAAAGTGCTGACGCTGTCGGACATGTTGGTTCCAGGTCAGGAAGAAGCGTTCTGGAAGGCCGCGCAAGTCGCGCACAATAGCTGGTTGATCAGCACCAAGCTCGATCAGGAACCGGAGTTCGTGAAGAGCTGGCCGTTCCAGAAGACCCAGAACGTGGCGCTGACCTACGGCGGGGTGATCCTCAAGTACGAAACCAGCACCATCGCGCCTTACGCGCTGGGCCATATCGAACTGAAGATCCCCTACCCACGCCTGAACGGCATCCTCAAGCCCGAGCTGTTTCCCGGCCGTAGCTGAAGGCCCGACCCAGCACCAACTGCAGCAACCCTGCCAAAATCAACGACGGCAGGGTTGCGCCGATGTCCGGATACAGATTGGCCAGCAAATGATAGGTACTCACCCCGCCCAACCAGGCGAGCAACGCCGGCCAGCGCAACGCGGCTGACGCCACTTGAGCCGAACGTTTGCGCAAGATGAAGTGATCCACCAGCACCACGCCGAATAGCGGCGCAAACACCGAACCGATCAAAAGCAGGAAGTTCTGGTACTGGGCCAGCGGTGCCAGGCACGCGATCAGTGTGCAGATCACGCCGATAGCCAACGCCAGATGCTCGACCTTCAAGCGCAATAAAATCCCGCTGGAGACGGCTGCCGAGTGAATATCGGCGAAGGCGTTTTCCGACTCGTCCAACAGGATCAGCAACAGCGGAATGCCCAGGCCGGCACCGGCCAGCGCCAACAGCAAGGCATTCACTTCACCGCTCGGCGCAAACGCCAGGGTGTAGGCCACGCCCAGACTCATCAGCCAGAAATTACCGATAAAGAAACCGATGGCCGTGCCACCGAAGACATTTTTCGCTCGCTTGCCGAAACGCGAGTAGTCGGCAATCAGCGGCAGCCAGGACAGCGGCATCGCGATGGCAATGTCGAAACCCACTGCGAACGGCATCGAACCATCACCGGCCTGCGCCCACAACGCGACCAGATCGGCTTTGGCGAACAGGTTCCAGGTCAGCCAGATACACGCGGCCAGCAACAGCCAGATGCCCCACTTGCGCAGGATTTGCCGCACGAATGTCAACGGACCACTGACGGCCAGCAAGGTCGCCAAACCACCGAAGAAAATTGTCCAAAGCAGCGGATTCGACAGCAGGCTACCTTCGCTGAATGCCCGCGCGCCCAACAGGCTGGCGGCGTCACGCATGACGATAATTTCGAACGAGCCCCAACCGATCAGTTGCAACAGGTTCAACACGGCCGGCAAACTCGCGCCCCGTTTGCCGAGGCTGAGTTTGAGCGCGGCCATCGACGACAGGCCGGTATCGCTGCCGATCACGCCGACGGCGGCCAGCAGCAAAACGCCGACCAGGGTGCCGAGGAAGATCGCCAGCAACGAACCGGACAGGCCCAGGCCTGGCGCGAGCAGTGCGCCGGTCTGCAGCACCATCAAGCCGATGCCGAGGGAGAACCACAGGGAAAACAGATCGCGCCCGCCGAAGACACGTTTGTCGGTCGGTACGGCGATGTCGGGTGAATACGTACTCGGTTGAATGCTCAAGGGTGTTATCTCAGAGGGACATTTGTTGTTGTGTAGATCGCTATCGCCAGCCTGCTGGCGATGGGGCCTGTACAGGCCCCACCTTATTCAGGTCAGATCAAACCTTCTTGTACAGCTGGCTGCCTTCCTGCTTGAACCGCTCAGCCTGTTCCGCCAATCCCTGGGCGACTTCGGCATCCACAGTTTCGATCCGCTGGTTGGCCGCGTATTCGCGGACTTCCTGGGTGATCTTCATCGAGCAGAATTTCGGCCCGCACATGGAGCAGAAGTGCGCGACCTTGGCCGAATCCTTCGGCAGGGTTTCATCGTGATACGATCGGGCGGTGTCTGGATCCAGGCCGAGGTTGAACTGGTCTTCCCAACGGAACTCGAACCGCGCCTTGCTCAAGGCATTGTCGCGAATCTGCGCGCCCGGATGCCCTTTGGCCAGATCGGCGGCATGCGCGGCGATCTTGTAGGTGATGATCCCGGTCTTAACATCATCTTTGTTCGGCAGGCCCAAGTGTTCCTTCGGCGTCACGTAGCACAGCATGGCGCAACCGAACCAGCCGATCATTGCCGCACCGATCCCCGAGGTGATGTGGTCGTAACCCGGCGCGATGTCGGTGGTCAGCGGGCCAAGGGTATAGAACGGCGCTTCGTCACAGCATTCCAGCTGCTTGTCCATGTTCTCTTTGATCAACTGCATCGGCACGTGGCCCGGGCCTTCGATCATGCATTGCACGTCGTGCTTCCAGGCGATCTTGGTCAGCTCACCGAGGGTTTCCAGCTCGCCGAATTGTGCGGCGTCGTTGGCGTCGGCAATCGAGCCCGGACGCAGGCCATCGCCCAGCGAGAAGCTGACGTCATAGGCCTTCATGAT